>NZ_JAXCIS010000009.1:0-12240 GCF_034044025.1 Pseudomonas sp. SED1 | reverse complement strand
CCTCAAATTCGGGAGATCTCAAGCATGCGCATCGCCCTAGACCCCTACATGTACCGCCATCTGCCTCTCGGCCAAATGGTCGACAAGGCCGCCGAGCTCGGCTACCAGCACATCGAACTCTCACCCCGGGAAGACTTCCTGCCGTTCTACAAGGCCGCCCGGGTCGACCGGGCGCGCATCAAGGAGTTTCGCAAGGCCTTGAGCGATGCCGGCGTGCAACTCTCATCCCTGCTGCCCATGTACCACTGGGCCGCCGCCGACGAAGGCCTGCGGGTTGCCGCCGTACGCAACTGGAAGCGTGCGATCCAGATCGCCGTGGAAATGGACTGCGAGCTGGTCAACACCGAATTCACCGGCCAGTCCGACAACCCGCTGGTGTGCGAAAACCAGTTCATGCGTTCCATGGACGAGCTGATGCCGGAATTCGAACGCGAAGGCGTCAAGCTGGATATCCAGGCCCACCCGTACGACTTCTGCGAGCGCAACAACGAGTCGGTGGACATCATTCGCGGCCTCGACCGCGACTGGATCAACTACCTCTACGCCGCGCCGCATACCTTCTTCTACGACGACGGCAAGGGCGATATCGCCTCGATGCTCAAGTACGCGGGCTCCAAGCTCAGCCACTTGATCATCGCCGACACTTACAACCACCGCGCTTCGTCCAACCTGCGTTACATCGTCAACCCGCCGGGCGTGACTGCCACCGTGCACCAGCACCTGGACATCGGCCAGGGCGAGGTGAACTGGGAGGCGTTTTTCGGCACCCTGCGGGAAATCAAGTTCGACGGCATCGCCACGGTGTCGGTGTTTGCCTGGGAAGACCGGCCGGATGAATCCAACCGGATGATGCTGGAGCGGGTTACCCGCGAACTTTGCTGTTAGATCGTGGTGGCTTGCTCTGTGGCGAGGGAGCTTGCTCCCGCTGGGGGGCGAAGCGCCCCCAAAAGCTTGCGACTGCTACGCAGTCGAGCGGGAGCAAGCTCCCTCGCCACAATTAACCAAGGAGTATTTTTATGCGAATCGGACTGGTTGGATACGGCAAAGGTGGCCGTGTATTTCATGCACCCCTGATAGCCAGCCTGCCGGGGGCGACCTTTGTCGGCGTGGTGACACGGTCACCCGAACGTCGCCAGCAACTGGCGACGGATCACCCCGGTGTGAAGGCCTTCGACAGTATCGGGCAGATCACTGAGGCCGGTGTCGACGTGCTGGTGATCTCCACCACCCTCAAGGGCCGTCCGGCGCTGGTGCTGGAGGCCATTGAACACGGTGTGGCGGTGGTCAGCGACAAACCCTTCGCCAGCAATGCCGAACAGGCCCAGGCCTTGATTACCGCCGCCGAGCGTCAGGGCGTGCTGCTCAGCGTCTATCAGAATCGCCGCTGGGATTCGGACTTCCTGACACTGCGCAAACTGATCGACGCCGGTGCCCTGGGTACCGTCACCCGCTTTGAATCCCGCGTGGAGCGCTACAACCCGGGCTCCGTGGGCAACGCCAGCGGCGGCGGATTCCTGCGGGACCTGGGCAGCCATCTGGTGGACCAGGCCATGCAGCTGTTCGGCCCGGTGGACCGGGTGTTCGCGCAGTTGCACTACACCGCCGATGAGCCCAACGTGGATCACGGCTTCTTTGTATCGCTGACCCACACCAACGGGGTGATTTCGCACCTGTGGGGCAGTGCCCTGCAAAACAGCCAGGCCCCGCGTTTTCGGGTGAATGGCACGGCCGGTTGTTACACCGTCGAAGGGCTGGACGGCCAGGAAGACGCGCTGCTGGCCGGCAAGACCCCGAAAACCGAAGGCGAACACTGGGGCGCCGAAGAACACCGACGCTGGGGCTGGTTTGAGCAAGGTCCGGATCGTGAGCGGGTGCCGTCGGAAAAGGGCCGCTGGAATCAGTTCTACAGTCAGTTGCAAAGCGCCGTGCACGGTCATGGCGAGTTGCCGGTGAACGTCCTGGATGCGCTGGCAACCACCCGTGTACTGGACGCGGCGCGCCTGAGTTCCGAGCGTCAGCAGGTGGTGGAAATGGCGGCTGTGGAGGCTCACAGATGAAAAATAGAATAAAATTCTAAAACAGGTTGATATGGAAATTATTTTCCAATAAAGTCATTCCAGGTTGCATAAAGTACGTTCGGACTCGATTCGGGCGACTCGACAAAAACAAGATCAAAACAACCAGGTACCGTCAGATGAAAATCTTCAACGCTGTACTGCGAGTTTTACGTCCTGCCCTCAAGCCTCGCGGTCTGCCCCGCGCCCGGCCGTTTTACTTCTCCCTCCTGAATGTCCTGTGCGTCGAAAGCAAGGGTTCCCTGGTGTGCTGCATTCCGGGGGCGCCGATCGTTCGACTGCCGACCGCTTCGCTCTGAAAAACGCAACGTCCACAAAACCAACAAGAAATTGGAGACAGACCGTTCATGAAGACCCCGATCCGTTTTACCGCGCTGGCCCTTTCCATGATGCTCGCCAGTGGTTTCGCCACGGCGGCCGATATCAAGGTGGGCGTGAGCATGTCGGCGTTCGATGACACCTTCCTGACTTACCTGCGCGAGGACATGGACAAGCAAGCCAAGTCCTACCCCAAGGGTGACGGCGTGCAGCTGCAGTTCGAAGACGCCCGCGCCGACGTGGTCAAGCAACTGAGCCAGGTCGAGAACTTTATCAGCCAGAAAGTCGACGCCATCATCGTCAACCCGGTCGACACGGCATCTACCGCCAACATCAGTAAAGCGGCGCTCGCGGCGGGCATTCCGCTGGTGTACGTCAACCGTCGTCCCGACCAGACGGATCTGCCCAAAGGCATCGTGGCCGTGACCTCCAATGACGTCGAGGCCGGTCGCCTGCAAATGCAGTACATCGCCGAAAAGCTCGGCGGCAAGGGCAAAATCGTGATCCTGCTGGGTGACCTGGCGAACAACTCCACCACCAACCGCACCAAGGGTGTTAAGGAAGTGCTGGCCAAGTACCCGGACATCAAGATCGAGCAGGAGCAGACCGGCATCTGGCTGCGTGACAAGGGCATGACCCTGGTCAACGACTGGCTGACCCAGGGCCGCGAATTCAACGCAGTACTGGCCAACAACGATGAGATGGCGATTGGTGCGTCCATGGCGTTGAAGTCGGCAGGTACCAAACCAGGCACCGTATTGATTGCGGGGGTTGATGGCACGCCGGACGGCCTGAACGCGATTACCAAGGGTGACATGGCCGCCTCGGCCTTCCAGGACGCCAACGGCCAGGCCGTAGGTTCGGTGGAAGCGGCGCGCAAGATGGCCAGGCACGAGGCGGTCGAGCAGAACGTGGTGATCCCGTTCAAGCTGATCACCCCGGACAACGTCAAAGACTTCAAGTAGCCCTTAATAACAACAATAAACCGGCAGGGCAGCCACGGCGGCCCTGCTGACGGAGTACCCGATATGTTTGCTCAAGCGACTGCTTCCCAGCCTCCCGGTATCCAGCCCCTGGTACTGGAAGAACCCTATCTGCTGGAGATCTCCAACATCAGCAAAGGCTTTCCCGGCGTCGTGGCCTTGGCCGATGTGCAACTGCGGGTGCGCCCCGGTTCGGTGCTGGCGCTGATGGGAGAGAATGGCGCGGGCAAGTCGACGCTGATGAAGATCATCGCAGGCATCTATCAGCCCGACGCTGGTGAAATCCGCCTGCGGGGCAAGCCGATTGTGTTTGAGACACCGCTGGCGGCGCAGAAAGCCGGCATCGCGATGATCCACCAGGAACTCAACCTGATGCCGCACATGAGCATCGCCGAGAACATCTGGATCGGCCGCGAACAGCTCAACGGCCTGCACATGGTCAACCATCGGGAAATGCACCGTTGCACCGCCGAATTGCTGGCGCGGTTGCGGATCAACCTCGACCCGGAGGAACACGTCGGCAACCTGAGCATCGCCGAGCGCCAGATGGTCGAGATTGCCAAGGCCGTGTCCTATGACTCAGACATCCTGATCATGGATGAGCCCACCTCGGCGATTACCGACAAGGAAGTGGCCCACCTGTTTTCGATCATTGCCGACCTTAAGTCCCAGGGCAAAGGCATCATCTACATCACCCATAAAATGAACGAAGTGTTCGCCATCGCCGATGAGGTGGCGGTGTTCCGCGATGGTGCGTACATCGGCCTGCAACGGGCCGACAGCATGGACAGCGACAGCCTGATCTCGATGATGGTGGGGCGTGAGCTGAGCCAGCTGTTCCCGGTGCGCGACAAACCCATCGGTGATCTGCTGCTGTCGGTGCGCGACCTGCGCCTGGACGGAGTATTCCAGGGCGTGTCGTTTGACCTGCACGCCGGGGAGATTCTCGGCATCGCCGGGTTGATGGGCTCCGGTCGTACCAATGTGGCCGAAACCATTTTTGGCATCACTCCAAGCTCCGGTGGCGAGATCCAGCTGGACGGCAAGACCGTGCGCATCACCGACCCACACATGGCCATTGAGAAGGGCTTCGCGCTGCTGACCGAAGACCGCAAGCTCAGTGGTCTGTTCCCGTGCCTGTCGGTCCTGGAAAACATGGAGATGGCCGTGCTGCCGCTTTACTCCGGCAACGGCTTCATCCAGCAAAAAGCCCTGCGGGCCCTGTGTGAAGACATGTGCACCAAGCTGCGGGTGAAAACCCCGTCGCTGGAGCAGTGCATCGACACCTTGTCCGGTGGCAACCAGCAAAAAGCCCTGTTGGCCCGCTGGCTGATGACCAACCCGAGACTGCTGATCCTCGACGAACCTACCCGCGGTATCGACGTGGGGGCCAAGGCCGAGATCTACAGGCTGATTTCCTACCTGGCCAGCGAAGGCATGGCAGTGATCATGATTTCCTCGGAGCTGCCGGAGGTGCTGGGCATGAGTGACCGGGTGATGGTGATGCACGAAGGCGAACTGATGGGCACCCTGGACCGCAGCGATGCGACCCAGGAAAAAGTCATGCAACTGGCTTCCGGTATGACGGCGGTCCACTAACGAACAGACGGCGCCGGCCCGTTGCGGCCGGCGCAATGCGATAAAAAAAGGTGAGTGGTTATGAACGCGATACTGGAAAGCAAACCCGAGGAAAAGAAGCCCGCTGCGGCGCCGGTCAAGCACCGTCGACGCATGCCCACCGAGCTGAGCATCCTGCTGGTGCTGATTGGCATCGGCCTGGTGTTTGAGTTGTTCGGCTGGATCGTGCGCGACCAGAGCTTCCTGATGAACTCCCAGCGCCTGGTGTTGATGATCCTGCAAGTGTCGATCATCGGCCTGCTGGCAATTGGCGTGACCCAGGTAATCATCACCACCGGGATTGACTTGTCCTCGGGCTCGGTACTGGCCCTGTCGGCGATGATCGCTGCCAGTCTGGCGCAGACTTCCGACTTTTCCCGTGCGGTGTTTCCGTCATTGACTGACCTGCCGGTGTGGATACCGGTGGCGATGGGGCTGGGTGTGGGGCTGCTGGCGGGGGCAATCAACGGCAGCATTATCGCGGTCACCGGAATTCCACCGTTTATTGCGACCCTCGGCATGATGGTCTCGGCCCGTGGCCTGGCGCGTTACTACACCGAAGGCCAGCCGGTGAGCATGCTCTCGGATTCCTACACGGCGATCGGCCACGGCGCGATGCCGGTGGTGATCTTCCTGGTGGTGGCGGTGATCTTCCATATTGCCCTGCGCTACACCAAATATGGCAAATACACCTACGCCATCGGCGGCAACATGCAGGCGGCGCGCACCTCGGGGATCAACGTCAAGCGCCACCTGATCATCGTCTACAGCATTGCCGGCTTGCTGGCAGGCCTGGCCGGTGTAGTGGCCTCGGCACGGGCTGCCACCGGGCAGGCGGGCATGGGCATGTCCTATGAGCTGGACGCGATTGCCGCAGCGGTGATCGGCGGCACCAGCCTGGCAGGCGGAGTAGGGCGCATCACCGGAACCGTGATCGGCGCGCTGATCCTCGGGGTGATGGCCAGCGGGTTTACCTTCGTCGGCGTGGATGCGTACATCCAGGACATCATCAAGGGCCTGATCATCGTGGTGGCGGTGGTGATCGACCAGTATCGCAACAAGCGCAAACTCAAGCGCTAACACGGTCCTGAAACTTACACAGATCAAATGTGGGAGCTGGCTTGCCTGCGATAGCATCAACTCGGTCAATCTTCCAGACCGAGTCGCCTGCATCGCCGGCAAGCCCGGCTCCCACATAGGCGTTTTGCCACCAACGTTTAACCGTTTGTCTTCTATATAGCTCCACAACACTGAATTTCTTGCTATAAACGCACTCCGATGACCGTTCGCCGAGCCCGTCCTGGTGCCTTTGCGGGTTATCTTGGAAAAAATGCCTGTCATTTCAGTTGCTGAGCCCTCAAGTCGGCCTTAGACTGCCGCCCCTCGTAAATTGAGTGCCGGGTGGCGCTTGAAATGGACGGCGCCTTTCCGAGACCTGCTGAGGTCGGCCGGAACGCTCCCTTATTCGCCTTAATGCACGTATTTTTTATAGAGAAATCAATGACAAAGGAAAAGTTGCTGGCCATGCCGGCGGATGACTACATGAATGCCGAGCAGCACGCTTTTTTCGAGCAGTTGTTGCAAGACATGAAAGTGGAACACCACGAGCGCATCGAGCAGAACCGCATCGCCATCGAAAGCCTGGACACCCCGGCTGACCCGGCTGACGCCGCTTCTGTCGAAGAAGAGCGCACCTGGCTGGTGAATGCCATCGACCGCGACCAGCGCATGCTGCCGCAACTTGAGCAGGCCCTGGGCCGTATCAAGGAAGACTCCTTCGGCTGGTGCGATGACAGCGGCGAGCCTATCGGCCTCAAGCGCCTGCTGATCAGCCCTACCACCAAGTACTGCATCGAAGCCCAAGAGCGCCACGAGCAAATCGACAAGCACCAGCGCCAAGCCTGATGCCGCCCGTGTAGGAGCGAGCTGGCTCGCGAAGGTCGTTAACGATAACGCGGGAAACCTGATACCCAACGGTGCTCTCAGGTTCTTCGCGAGCACGTTCGCTCCTGCATAGATTTCGCCCGTGTTACCCCCGTTTATTGATCTGCTGCAAGCCCCCCACTAAAGGCCCATGGATAATGGCTACATAGTGGCGTCTAATGCAGTCACAATAACGACAAGCAGCGGGGTAACGAACATGGCTGGAGACGGATCTCTCATGGGCGCAGCAGTGTCACCACCAGTGGTGGCGCGTCAGTTGCCCGGCTGGTTGACGCCGCTCCTGCAAAGTACCGCCCTGGTGCTGTTGCTGCTGGGCCTGGCGTTCGCCCAACTCTCGATTTACCTGTGCCTGCCGGTCGCCCTGCTGCTGATCTGGCTGCCTCGCCTGACACATCGCACCCCCGGCGTTGCCGCGTCCGAAGCCACCGATGCCATCGGCGAGCTGACCCGCGACCTGTCCTACACCACCAGTCATAACGCATTGTCTGCTGCCGGCGTGGCCTATTCGGTCAAGCAACTGGCGGCCAGGCTGCAATCACAATTAGGCGCGGCGCAGCAGATCGTCAGCAGTGCCGAAGTGATGATCGGCACCGAGAAAGTCACTTCGGAACTGAGCCGCCAAGCCCTCGGCGCTGCCAGCCAGGCCCATCAACGCAGTACCGAAGGTCGTGAAGTGCTGGCGCAATCCATCACCCGCATGCACCAGCTCAGCCAGCGCGCCAACGACAGTCGCCAATTGATTGAGGCGTTAAGCCAGCGCAGCGAAGAAATCCAGCGCGTCACCCTGGTGATTCAGTCGATCGCCAGCCAGACCAACCTGTTGGCCTTGAACGCGGCGATCGAAGCGGCTCGGGCCGGTGAGCATGGTCGTGGGTTTGCGGTCGTCGCCGACGAAGTGCGTGGCCTGGCCGGACGAACCGCCACGGCTACCGATGAAGTCGGGGTGATGGTGGCGGATATCCAGCAAAGGACCGCCCAGGTGGTGGAGCAGATCCGGCAATTGTCAGCGGATTTGCAATCCGGTGTAGAACAGGTAGAGCACGCCGGGGAGCAACTGGAGAGCATCGCCACCCTTGCCGCGGATGTGGAAGGGCAGGTCAACGTGATCGCCCAAGGCACAGACACCAATCGCGCCCAACTCGACAGCCTGTTCCATGCAGTGGAGCAGATGCGCAGCGATTTGACCGTCAGTGACCAGCAGACCCAACAGCTGGCTGCCGCCGCCGTGCAAATGGAAGGGCAGGCTGAAACCATCAGCGAGCGCCTGGCCGAGGTCGGCCTGGACGACTATCACCAGCGCATCTACGACCTGGCCCGCGAAGGGGCGAGCCGGATCGCCGCGCAGTTTGAAGCCGACGTGCTGCAAAACCGCATCAGCCTCGATGACCTGTTCGACCGCAGCTACACCCCCATTCCCAACACCCGGCCGAGCAAATACCACACGCGTTTTGATGGCTATACCGATCAGGTACTGCCAGCGATCCAGGAAGCCTTATTGCCTCGGCACGAGGGACTGGTGTTCGCGATTGCCTGCACGCCACAGGGTTATGTGCCGACCCACAACAAGGTGTTTTCCCAGGCGTTGACCGGTGATGCCCAGGTGGACGCGGTACAAAACCGCACCAAGCGCAAGTTTGAAGACCGTACCGGAATCCGCTGCGGCAGCCACCAGAAGGCAGTGTTGTTGCAGACCTACACTCGCGATACCGGTGAATTGATGCACGACCTGTCGGTGCCGATCACGGTCAATGGCCGACATTGGGGCGGCCTGCGCCTGGGCTACAAACCCGAGGGGCGCTGATTCAGCGGGGGATTGTTGCAGGTTATGCAAGGGAGCTATTCCGGGGATAGCTTTTTCCAACTGGAGGAAAACCGTAGCATGGCGAACATTGTTAGCCAGCTAACTAATTCTCTGGAGGCGTTCCATGCAAACCAAAGTCGATGTCGCCGTGATGATTGGCAGTGGCGTACCACCCACCCTGCGCGCGCTGGGGCAAAAGGCCTGTTGGGTGGTGTTGCTTAACGGCGAGCAGCGCGGCACGGCGTTTGCCAGCCGCGATGAAGCCGAAGAGTGCAGGGCTGCCTGGGAGGCGTTGTTGCACCTGGAGCAGTCAGACAGCCTGCATTGAAAGGTTAGCGTGGCTGGTGCAGGCGCTGGTTCAGCTCATCGACCGCAATCGCCCAGACGGCGTCTTCACGCAGTTCATCCTTAAGGAATTGGGCTTGTTGCGGTGACCAGAAATCCGCGTCAATCAGCTTTACATCGTTGGGCAGGGTGTGTTCGCCGATAAAGGCGTCAATCGCCTCGGGGGACGATTCCAGTCCAAGTTGTTCAAACAAGGCTTCGAGGGTGTAAGTCGGCGCTTCCATATCGTTCTCCATGCAGGCTGATCATCGTATGCATGGGAGGTTTGAGGCGGGGCAGAGTTCGATCGGATTTTCGCGCCGGTTAATCAGGAAGTCAGCGCGCCTGAATCGACGGCGGCCTTAAGGGCTTTGGCAGCATCCTTGGCAGCCGTGTTGGCGGCGTCTACGGTTTTGAACCAGCGGTCCTTTTCTACCTGGTGGGTCGTCACGGTGGTCAGGGGAGCCTTGGCCCGCATCACAATCACGGCTTGGAACTCACCGTCTACTTCTCTGGCTTCGCCATGGATGAAAAATTCGCCAATATCAAATTCCGTCACGTATAGCCTTCCCTTGGAGGTAATTGCGCTGATGAAACCTGAACCGCAAGGGGACAAATCTCAATGGACGGACCAGTATGGCAGTTGTTACGCGCTGGCGGCGCAGTAAAGTCAACCAGATGACGAAACGCCAACCCAGGTATTCAACCTTGGGTGGCGCAGAGGATCGCTTCCAGTTGCCTGGCCAGTTCGCACGCTTCGCTATGGCCACTGCGAAAGCCCTTGATGCGTCCGCTGGGCACTTCAAGGATATGAAAGAAGTTTCTTCCGGCAGGCAACACACGGTAGAGCGCCGAATGCAGGCCACCGTCGTGGGTGTATAGGGAGTAGAATTGGCGGTCATCCATAAAAGATGAACCCGTGTTCGAGGGTGTGGCAATCGGTTGAGGTCGTTGCATAATCAGCTCCTGTCGATCGAACTTGCGGACCCGTTTGCAGTATTTCGGGTGGTTTTAACCCGTGGTGCTGTTTTAGTATTGTCGTCAGCATCTGGCGTTCGGTTCCATCCGAAGCATTAATTTCTGTGTTTGATGTCGGAAACTGCATTTTTTAAAGGGTTATTATCTGAAGTGGGTCGGCCAGTGTTCTCTGGTCGTTAAACCTGTGATCTCCTGCAACGCCTGGCGACCTGCGTAAGGTGCGTCGGGCACGTCTGTACTAGTCTTGCGGCTTGGCAGAGTGATCTTCTTCAGTTTTTATCAATGAATTTGTTGTGTGATCGTGCCGTTTCGGCCGTTTTTTTGTGCTGCCCGCTTGGGCGGACAGCACCCTTTTGATGTGGGGGCGTTTCCTTGGCAGTCAGTAATCTGGATATGCACGCGTTATTCGTGCTGGGTGATTTGCGCGCAAAGTTGGTCAAGCAGTTTCAATCCCGTTTCGTCTACGTCACTGAACAGACACCTGAAGGTATCTACATCGCCGAGATCGACACCGAAGCGGCGCTGGTGGTGGACGATAAGCCGCGCCTGGAGCTCAAGGTCGGTGATCATTTCCGGGCGGCTGTATTGCCCAGTCGCGAAGGCGGCAAGTTCGAGCTGAAGTTTCGCGATATCAAGTTGACGGTGTATGGCTTGGGCGATTACGCCTTTGTGTCCACGACTGTCGGCCAGGGCATTGTGTTCAAGGAAGGCCACAGTGTGATGTTGGTGTTTGCTGCCAATGAGCAATTGGTAGAAGGCTTGACCAAAACCCTGAAGGCCGTCACCGGCAAGGCCGCCAAATGGCGCAAGGGTGAGCTCGTGACCTTCAAGGCCAGCGAGTAATGAGCCAGGGTAGGGCGCAGTTCCACGAGCAGTACCTGCTCGATGCCCAAGCCAGGGCGGCGAAATTGTTTGCCCGCAAATCCGAGTTGCAGGGCGCCTGGTTAAACTGGGTCGCCGGCCAGTTGTATGAACTCAAGCCCGCCGAATTCGCCAGCATGGTGCGCCGCGAGTTGCAGCGGTTGACCAATCCGCCGTAAAAGCATGCGACATGCCATGTTCGCCGGAACCTCTACTACAGTTGAGTTGACTTAAGTATTCAGAGGCTTCGCGGTGTTACAGCAAAGCCGTTCGCTATTGCTGTAGGCATGAGGTGCAAAGCATGAAAGGAATTCGAGCGCTGTTGGCGGCCTCGCTGACGACCCTGAGTTTGTCGGCGGCGTCGCTGCCCGTATCGGCCGCCCAGGCGCCGATTCATTTTGCAGACCTGAACTGGGAAAGCGGCAGCCTGATCACCGAGGTGCTGCGGGTGATTGTCGAAAAGGGCTATGACCTGCCCACCGACACCTTGCCCGGCACCACCATTACCCTGGAAACGGCCCTGGCGAAAAACGACATCCAGGTGATCGGCGAAGAATGGGCCGGCCGTAGCCCGGTGTGGGTCAAGGCCGAGGCCGAAGGTAAAGTGGTGGGGCTCGGGGATATCGTTAAGGGCGCCACCGAAGGCTGGTGGGTGCCGGAGTACGTGGTCAAGGGCGACCCCGCCAAGGGCATCAAGCCCCTGGCGCCGGAACTGCGCAGCGTGAAGGACCTGGCGCGCTACAAGGACGTGTTCAAGGACCCCGAAGCGCCGACCAAGGGCCGTTTCCTCAACAGCCCGATTGGCTGGACCTCGGAAGTGGTCAACAAGCAAAAGCTCAAGGCCTATGGGCTTGATGATAGCTACGTGAATTTCCGCAGTGGTTCGGGTGCCGCGCTGGACGCCGAGATTGCCTCGTCGATCCGCCGGGGCAAACCGGTGCTGTTCTATTACTGGTCACCTACTCCGCTGATGGGGCGCTACAAGCTGATCCAGCTGGAAGAGCCGCCATTTGATGCCGAGGCGTGGAAGACACTGACGGATGCGGACAATCCCGATCCGAAACCCACCCGTTCGCTGGCTTCCAAGCTGAGCATTGGTGTGTCTACACCGTTCCAGAAAGAGCATCCGCAGATTGCCGAGTTCTTTGCCAAGGTCGACTTTCCGATCGAACCGTTGAACAAGGCGCTGGCCGAGATGAGCGAGAAGCACAGCCAGCCGCGGGAAGTTGCCCAGGCGTTCCTCAAGGATCATCCGGAGATCTGGAAGGCGTGGCTGACTGAGGATGTGGCGCAGAAGGTCGAGACCAGCCTGAAATAGCACCGATATAACAGCCCGATT
>NZ_JAXCIS010000099.1:0-1660 GCF_034044025.1 Pseudomonas sp. SED1 | reverse complement strand
AAGCTCCCTCGCCACAGGGTATTGGTCGGGCTTAGTGGTTGACGGTGTAAGCCAACATCATCGACAACTGGCACATCGGCCGCCCGCTCTCGGCATGCCACTGGTTGAACGCACCTTGCACCGTGGCCAGGTCCCGCAGGCTGGTGGGTACCTTGTCGACAATCTTCTGCGCATTCAGCGCCGCCACCACGTCATAGCTCGGCACGAACGTGTCCTTGCCCACCATCCGCAAAAAGCGCGGCGCTGACAGCCCGCCCAACTGGTGGCCGTGCTTGCTCAGGTACTTCCACAGCCCGACGATATCGGTCACCGGCCAGTCAGCAATAAACGCCGCGAAGCTGCCCTTTTCCTTCTCGATATCCAGAATCATCTGCGCATTGCGCGGCACGCTCTTGAGCTTGCCCAAGTGGCGGATGATGCGTGTGTCCTGCATCAATCGCTCCAGGTGCTCGGCGCCCATCAGCACGACTTTTTCCGGGTCAAAACCAAAGAACACTTGCTCGAACGCCGGCCACTTGGCATCCACCACGCTGTGTTTGAGCCCGGCGCGAAACACCCGCAGCGACAGGGTCGACAGGTAGCGGTCATCGCTGATCTTGCGCAGTTTCGCCGGGGTCAGGGGCACAGGCAGGTGGGCTTCCAGCTCGGCCGCCGAACCAAACCGGTTCAGACAATATTCGTGCAGCCACTTGTAATCGCGCATGCCCTCTCCTAAGGATTGAAATGAAAACGGCGCCCAGGAGCGCCGTCTGTCAGAGCGGTGAAACGGCTCAGAGGTTCACTACATTGACGAAGCGCGACGCCGCACTTTCGTCGATACGCAGGTTGGTGAAGTCGAATAGGTTACGGTCGGCCAACTGCGACGGCTGCACGTTCTGCAAGCTGCGGAAGATACTGTCGACGCGTCCCGGGGTCTTGCGGTCCCAGTCCTGGAGCATGTCCTTGACCACCTGGCGCTGCAGGTTTTCCTGGGAGCCGCAGAGGTTGCACGGGATGATCGGAAACTGCTTGAGGTCGGAGTACGCCTGGATGTCCTTCTCATGGCAGTACGCCAGTGGGCGAATCACCACGTTGCGCCCGTCGTCGGCCCGCAGCTTGGGCGGCATGGCCTTGAGGCTGCCGTTGAAGAACATATTAAGGAAGAAAGTTTCGACGATGTCGTCACGGTGGTGACCCAGGGCCATCTTGGTCGCGCCGATCTCGTCGGCAAAGGTGTAGAGCGTGCCACGGCGCAGGCGCGAGCACAGCGAGCAGGTGGTCTTGCCTTCCGGGACCAGTTCCTTGACCACCGAGTAAGTGTCTTTCTCGACGATGTGGTACTCGACCCCCAGTTTCTTGAGGTAGGCCGGCAGCACATGCTCGGGAAACCCCGGCTGCTTCTGGTCCATGTTCACGGCGACGATCTCGAACTTGATCGGCGCGACCTTTTGCAGGTGCATCAGCACGTCGAGCAGGGTGTAGCTGTCTTTGCCGCCAGACAGGCAGACCATGACCTTGTCGCCCTCTTCGATCATGTTGAAATCGGCGACTGCCTCACCGGCCTGGCGACGCAGGCGTTTTTGCAGTTTGTTCTGGTTGACCGTAAGAGTGCCCATGGCGCTTGGATCCGCGAAAGGTGTGTGACGAAAAGCCGGGTATTTTACCGGGATGGACGACCGAG
>NZ_JAXCIS010000098.1:0-21235 GCF_034044025.1 Pseudomonas sp. SED1 | reverse complement strand
GTTTAACCGAGTGCAGTCAGTTAGAAAGTGGTGCGCAAGCCCACCTGCACACTTCGCCCCGGCGCCGGGGCGATGTCCCGCAGAATCGAGCTGGCATAGCGCACGGTCTGGTTCGTCAGGTTCTCACCGTTGACGAACGCCAGCCACTGGCTACCGCCGACATTGAAGCGGTAGCCGGCACTGGCGCCCAAGGTGGTGTAGCCGTCGGTCCCGCTTTCGTTATCCGGCACACGCCCCTGGCCCGCCGCGTGCTCGACATCGATCCGCGCCTGCCAGCGGTCCAGTTCCCACAACAAACCGCTGTTCAAACGCAACGGCGCAATCCGTGGCAAGGCTTCACCCGTGTCCAGGTTGGTCGCGCGGGTGTAGTCGCCGGACAGTTCCAACGCGAACTTGCCGTAGGCACCTTCCCCCAGCTTGATGTGATCCTGGGCTTCAAAGCCCGCGAAACGCGCGCGTACGCCTGAGTATTTGTACTCAGGAATGCCGCCGGCATCTTCCTCGCCTTCGTCATTCAAGGTGCGACCGCTGCCCAGCAGGCCGATGTAGTTGGAGAAGTGGCTGTAGAACACGCCGAAGCTGCCCTTGTGAGTGCCGTTGTCAAAGCGCAGCGCCAGGTCGCTGGACACCGCTTTTTCTTTCGACAGGTTGGCGTCGCCCAGTTCATAGGTGCCGGTGGCAACGTGGGCGCCGTTGGCATACAGCTCGTAGAACGTCGGTGCGCGTTCGGTGTAGCCCAAGGTGGCGGCCAGCGACCAGATCGGGGTGAGGGTGTACACCGCGCCGGACGACAGGCTGCCGGCGGTGAAGTCGGCAGACTTGTTGGCATTGGCAAAGCGCGCGTTGCCTTTGCCGTCCGGGTCGACGTTGGTGTGTTCCAGACGCCCGCCGAGGCTCAGCTTGAGGCGTTCGGTGGCCTGCATTTCTTCGAGGATAAACAGCGCGCCGGCATTGGTGTCGGTTTGCGGAACGAAGGCTTCTTCACCCAGCGCCGAGAATTCGTTGCGGCTGACCTGTGCGCCCACCACGCCGTTGAATGGCCCGATCGGCAGGTGTCGCGCTTCAACACGCGCTTCATAGCCCTTGTTCTTGAAGGTGGTGCCGGTCTCGCCGCCTTCGATTTCCATGTGCTTGTAGTCGGTATAACCGGCGTCGAGTTTCACCGAGGTGAACGGGCCTTGCAGGTTGCGGATCTCGGACGCAAAGGCGTAGTGATCCTGCTTCATGCGGATGCGCACGTCCTGCTCGGCCGGGGAGCCGTAGTTGCTGTCGTAGTTGCTGTAGGACAGCCCGGCGTAGCCGTCGTCCCACGTGTAGGAACCGCCGACTGCACCACCGTCCTGGCGCCCGTCGCTGTTGCCGAGGCGACCGTTCTTGCCTTCACCGTCTTCGCTTTGCGGTGCATGACGGCTGCGGGCAAAGCCGGGGATTTTCAGGTCGTTGAATTCCCGCGCGCTGGCGTCCAGGTGCAAGGCGAAAGTGCCGTTGCCGGCTTCCAGTTTGCCGGCGCTGCTGCGGGTGGTGTCGGCGCCGCCGTAGCGCAATTCACCGGCCCCGTGAATGCCTTCGATGGCTTCGGTGGGGATGCGGTTGTCGAAGGTGTTCACCACGCCGCCGATGGCGCTGCCGCCGTAAAGCAGGGCGGCCGGGCCGCGCACGATTTCGACGCGGTCGATGTTGACCGGGTCCAGCGGCACCGCGTGGTCATAGGACAGCGACGAGGCATCCAGTGCGCCCACACCATTGCGCAGGACGCGAATACGGTCACCATCCTGGCCACGAATGATCGGCCGGCTGGCCCCCGGGCCGAAGTACGACGACGACACGCCGGGCTGCTTGTTCAGGGTTTCACCCAGGCTGCCTTTTTGTTGCAGGGTCAGGTCATCGCCTTCGAGCACGGTGGTGGGCGAGGCGAGGGTTTCGCTGCCCAACGGGTTGCCGGTGATGACTTGGGGTTGCAGCTCCAGGGCGTTGGCCTGGGAGGTGATCAACAGGGCGGCGGCCAGCGGGGAGAGGCGCCAGAGAGAAGAGAGGGACATCGGTCGTTCCTTGGCAAACGGCAAAAAAAGAGAAGGCTGAAAACGGTAAGGGATTCGATACCCTTTGATAGTTATCGTTACAATATAACATCACTTTTTTCTCTGCCAAGGGGAACTTTCCCAAACCCCGCTCGATCACTCCCACGCAGAGCGTGGGAACGATCGAACAGTGGCCTATAGTGAAGGCAGCGCTTCCACACGCACGGCCCGTCCGCTAAGGTGCGCGGCTTCGTTTTCTTCTTTTCGCAAAAGGCCCGGCATGACCGCGACAAACAAAGACCCACTGCACGGCGTCACCCTGGAACAGGTCCTCACCGCGCTGGTGGCGCATTACCAATGGGAAGGCCTGGCCGAGCGCATCAACATCCGCTGTTTTTCCAGTGACCCGAGCATCAAGTCGAGCCTGTCGTTCCTGCGCAAGACGCCGTGGGCGCGGGAGAAGGTCGAGGGCTTGTACGTGAAGTTGATGCGCACCAAGCGACCGGTCGAGGACTGAGGTGAAACGTCACCTTATCGGCCTGGCAGCCCTCGGCGGCTGGGCTGGCCTGGCGCTGCAGCAGTACATCATTTTCTACTACCGCTGGGTCGATGGCGCGAGCCTGTTGCCGGGCCTGGTGAATTTCTTCAGCTTCTTCACCGTGCTCACCAACACCCTGGTGGCGGTGGTGTTGACCCATGCGTGGGTGCAACGGCCATCTTGCGCGAGTCGATTTTTCCTCAGGCCCGTGGTCAGCAGCGGGATCGCCGTGAGCATTGTCGTGGTCAGCCTCGCCTATAGCCTGTTGCTGCGGCACATGTGGCAACCTGCGGGGGTGCAGTTTGTGGCGGACGAACTGCTGCACGACGTGATGCCGTTGGTGTTTGTCGCGTATTGGTGGTGGTGCGTACCCAAAGGCAGCCTGCGGCTCAAGCACATCGGGCTGTGGGTGATTTACCCGTTGGTGTACTTCGCTTATGTGTTGTTGCGCGGGTATGTGTGGGGGTTGTATCAGTACCCGTTCATCGACGTGGACACCCTGGGTTATCCACAGGTGTTCATCAATGCCGGGGGGATTCTGGCGGGGTTTATGCTGGTTGCTTTGGTGGTGGTGGGGCTGGATAGAATCAGTAGGAGCAAGCTTGCTCGCGAAGGACGTTAACGATAACGCAGCGTGTCTGGTTTAACGCGGCGCTCTCAGGTTCTTCGCAAGCAAGCTCGCTCCTACACGGATCACTGTTGCCAGTAACCGACGGCCTTGAGGACCGCCTCATTGACGTTGTGCGTGTCCAGCAGCACCCGCCGCACCTGGCGCGACAGTTTGCTCTCGGTAGCGACGAAGCTGTACAGCGAACCGCCCGGCAGCGTCAGGTTCTGCACCGTCTTGAGCAGGTCATCCTGGCCGCGCACCACCCAGATCACTTCTACCTCGGCAGCGCTGTGCAGCGGTTGTCGCTCTGCCGCATTGGCGATCTCGATCACCGCCAATACCTTGCGCCCCGCCGGCAATTCGTCCAGGCGCCGGGCGATAGCCGGGATCGCGGTTTCATCGCCGATCAACAGGTAGCTGTCGAAGATATCCGGCACGATCATCGAGCCACGCGGCCCGCCGATGTGCAGGTGCTGGCCGACCTTGGCCTGCTCGGCCCAGGTGGAGGCAGGGCCATCGCCGTGCAGCACGAAGTCGATGTCCAGCTCGCCAATGGCCAGGTCGTACCGGCGTGGGGTGTAGTCGCGCATGGCGGGTTGCGGGCCATCGCCGCGCAGGTTGAAGTCGGGGCTGTCCAGTGCCGCTTGTTCGGCGGCGTTCTGCGGGAACAGCAGCTTGATGTGGTCGTCACTGCCCAGGCTGATAAAGCCCGCCAGTTCCGGCCCGCCCAGGGTGATGCGGCGCATGCGCGGGGTGATGTCGACCACGCGCAGAACTTCGAGGCGGCGGCGTTTGATTTCGTGGGTCACGCGGTGAATGGCTTGGGTATTCATTGAGCTTTCCCGTCGGCAATGGCTTGGGCGGTGCTGTTGAGCAGCGCCGCAACACGAACGATTTCTTCCGGGCTCCAGCGCCCGTGGTGCGAATGCAAGGCATGGCGCAGGTTATGTACCGCCTCGTGGATTTCTGGCGGACGGTCCTGGCCGCGCAGTGAACGTTTGCTCACATCCATGCGCAGGCGAATGCCTTCGAGGGCAACTGCTTGTTCGCTTAAGAAGAGACGACCGGCGTCGGTGATTGTGTAGCGTTTTTTTCCGTCTTCGGCATCGCCGGCAATCAATTCGCTTTCTTCGAGAAAGGTCAGCGTGGGGTAGATCACGCCGGGGCTTGGGGTGTAGGCGCCGTCGAACAGGGCTTCGATCCGGCGGATCAGGTCATAGCCGTGGCACGGCTGTTCGGCGATCAGCGCCGGCAGCAGCAGTTTCAGGTCGCCGGGGGCGAAGACCCGTGGGCCTCGGCCACCGCGGTCGCGGCCAGGGCGTTTTTCGAAGCCGTCGCGGTCGTCACCGTGGTCTCGGTGGGGATGATGGTCTCTCATTGGGATGCTCTCGTCTGGTTTAGATACAACGTAAGATATATCTTATGTTGAGGGCAAGCCCGGCAGACGAGCGGTCGACGCTGCGCAGCGGCCTCCAAGCCGCGAGTGTTTTGTTCGCCTGCGTGCGCAAGCCAATCCAGTGGACTCATTTTTAAATTAGTTAGTGGGTTTGGCCCAGTAGTTACTATTGTTTTTTAGAGTTCGTAATCCTATTCTTACGGACTTATCCCTTCTTAAACTATTTCCATTCTCAGCATGTAGTCCGATTCTTACGGACACATTTAAAGTTTTGGCAAAGTGCCATAATCTTCCTATGTGTCTTGGTGTAACCAGGCTACTCAATTCAGCGAATCGGATGGCTTTCTTATTCAAATCCGCAACGGATAATTGCCCGGCGTTGAACGAGTTCCTGAATTGCAATGCAAGTAGTTGGAAAAAATCAAACATTCCAACGTGATCAGGGAATCGTTCGGGCACTTAATAAGTCCTGCGCACAGCTGCGACAGGACTCCGTTGTGATATTGACTATACGTGAGCGTCTGCAAATGAAATCTAAAATGAAAACTGCACTGTTAACTGTCGGCCTGTTGGCAGGTTCGATGTCTGTTGCCCAAGCAGCGGACGGAACGGTCACGTTTTTGGGGTCGGTACATTCGGGTGCTTGCTCTATCAAGCCTGACTCCGTAGATCAGACCGTTCGCCTTGGCGCGATCGCCAAGCATCAACTGCAATCGGGTGGCAAGTCTGAAGCCCGACGTGTGCTGATTGAACTTGAAGGCTGCGATCTGTCCGGCCTCACCGATAACACGGTGACCACTACCTTCACCGGCGCGCCGTCGACCGTTGTTCCGGGTGGGATCGGCACGGTGGGCGGCGCGGGCGGCGTGGGCATCATGATGACCCATGGCGGTCGACCTATTGTGTTGGGTACTCCAACCACCCCGCAGGCTATTGCCTCCGGTAATAACACGCTGGAGTTCGGCGCCTTTGTTCAAGGCCAGGCGACAGGCGACATCGTTCCTGGTGATTTCAGCGCAGTCACCAATTTCACTTTGGCTTATCAGTAAGTTTTTCCCCCGCCACTCTCAAGGTGGCGGGGGGAAGCTGGCGGGAGGTCCAGGTGAAAACATTCATAAGTCTCGCTATTACCTCTTCATTGACGATGTTCATCAGCCCTTGGGTTTTCGCGCAGTCCTCAGCGCAAGGCGATGGAGCCGTCACGCTGGGAGGAGAAGTTGTTGACTCAGCCTGCGGGCTGGAAGCAGCCAGTGCCGATCAAACCATTGAGATGGACCCCGAACCCATAGGCCGGCTCTTGCGGGACGGGGCGGGACAAATACGGCCCTTCCAGTTGCGGCTGGTCAATTGCTCGCTGAGTCGCCCCGACCCGTCACGCCCGGGTGAAAGCCTGCCTGATTGGCAGCACCTGCGAGTGACGTTTGACGGCTCTCCCGATAGAGCAGGACGCTCCTTTGCAGCCTTTGGTGGTTCTCAGGGAGTTGCCTTCGATATTCAGGATATTGATGGCCGGGCGTGTTCACCGGGTGCGCCAGTAGCGCTGTACCCGGTAGTTGAGGGTGACATGATCCTTAACTATACGCTTCGCCTGGTCGGTAACGGCGTGCCGCTCTTGGCTGGAGCTCACCGTGCCGCAGTGCGGTTCAAGTTGGAATACTTTTGAAGATTGAGTTGCGTGTATGTTGAATACGTCGAAAGTCATGAATACGCTGCGCCCCAGCCTCTTTGGCGGGTTGATATCACTGGCGGGAACTGCACTGGGTGCCGGGGATATTGAGTTTAATACCGACGTTCTTGATCTAAATGATCGCACTAATATTGACTTGTCCCAGTTTGCACGCAGTGGCTTTATTCTGCCCGGCAACTACTCGATGCTCGTGCAGATAAATACACAGCCCATCTCTGAGCAATCAGTGGCGTTCTACCCTCCGGATAATGACCCCAAGGGAAGTCAGGCCTGTTTATCGCGGGAGTTGGTGGAACAGTTGGGCCTGAAAGCGTCCGAAACAGCCAAACTCAGGTGGTGGAAAGACGGGCAGTGCCTGGATATCGAAGGCTTGCCTGGCATGGAGGTCAGTGCGGACCTGGCCTCTGCCACGGTGAACATCAGTCTTCCCCAGGCTTATCTGGAGTACAGCGCCATCAACTGGGACCCGCCTTCGCGTTGGGACGAGGGGGTGCCGGGGCTGCTGATTGATTACAACATGACAGCGCAATCGAGCTACCGACGGCATGACGGTATGCGCAATGACGTCAGTGGTAACGGAACCGTCGGAGCGAATGCCGGGGCCTGGCGGCTGCGGGCTGATTGGCAGGGCCGTGTCGAGAAAGACCGCGAGTCGGCGGCAAACCGGCAAAAACTGGAGTGGAGTCGTTACTACGCTTACCGTGCGCTTCCTGCGCTTAAAGCGCGCTTGGTGGTGGGCGAGGACTACCTCTATTCGGACCTGTTTGACAGCTTTCGCTTTACCGGTGCCGCGCTGAAGTCGGATGAAAGCCAGCTGCCACCCAACTTGCGGGGTTACGCACCGGAAGTGGTCGGGGTTGCCAAAACCAATGCAAAGGTCGTCATCAGCCAGCAAGGGCGTGTGCTGTATGAAACGCTGGTCGCAGCAGGACCGTTTCGCATCCAGGATCTTAATGACGCAGTGTCCGGCACGCTGGATGTGCGGGTGGAAGAGCAGGACGGTTCGGTACAAAAATTCCAGCTTGATACGGCAGGCGTTCCCTACCTGACGCGCCCCGGGCAGGTTCGCTACAAGCTGTCGGCTGGGCAACCGTCGAATCTTCAGTATCACGAAGACGGTGCGTTTTTCGGCACCGGCGAGTTCTCCTGGGGTATCAGCAACGGTTGGTCGCTGTTGGGCGGCGGTATTTTGGATAACAACTACCGTGCATGGTCGGTCGGGGTGGGGCGTGATCTGCTGGCGTTCGGGGCGCTTTCTCTGGATGTGACAGAGTCCCGCGCACACCTGTGGAACGAGACACTCACGGGCAAATCCTACCGCCTTCAATACTCCAAGAACTTTGAAGAGTACGACAGCCAGGTGACGTTCGCCGGTTATCGTTTTTCCGAAAAGAACTTCTTGAGCATGAGCCAATACCTGGATGCCCTGCATTACGGTTTGAATGGTGAACTCGGCGGACGCGGCGTGTACGACCAGAACGGTGAGTTCATTGAACACTGGCAACCGATTGGCGGCAACAAGGCACTTTTTACGGTAACGGTTAATAA
This sequence comes from Pseudomonas sp. SED1, assembly GCF_034044025.1. Taxonomy (NCBI): domain Bacteria; kingdom Pseudomonadati; phylum Pseudomonadota; class Gammaproteobacteria; order Pseudomonadales; family Pseudomonadaceae; genus Pseudomonas; species Pseudomonas sp. SED1. Next base: position 13,438 of record NZ_JAXCIS010000098.1, on the reverse strand, counting down.
ACAGTTTCGTGATCTGGGCGCCACTGTCTATGCCAGTTACAACAAACAAACCTACTGGAATCGACCGGACACTCAGCGCTGGAACGTGTCTGCATCGCGTTACTTCAATATCGGCACCGTTAGAAACATGAACCTGTCGGTGAATTTATATCGCACCCAAGATTACCAATATAAGGATAACGGCATGTCGCTGACGGTCAGCCTGCCGTTGGGGCCGACCGGCACATTGTCGATGGATGCGAATCGAGCCGCCGGCGAGAACAGTTTTGCAACGCGCTACGCCGATCGCATCGATGCGCGTAACAGCTACCAACTGAGTGCCAGCGACAACTCCGCCAGTGGTTATCTGAGCCACATCGGTGATCTGGCAGACATCGATCTCAGCGCCAGTCAGCAGCAAGGTAATAACCGAACCCTGGGGGCGTCCGTTCGCGGCGGTGGCACGCTTACGCCGTACGGTGGGGCCCTGCATCGCACCAATAGTACGGGCGGCACCCGTCTGATGATCGACACCGGCGGTGTGCCCGATGTGCCTGTGCGCGGTTACGGCACTCCTACCCGCAGCAACGCCTTCGGCAAGGCGGTGATCTCCGACATCAGCAGCTACCAGCGGACGGCGGCCAGTGTTGACCTGGAGAGCTTGCCGAGCGATGTCGAAGCCACCCAATCCGTCACGCAACTGACTCTCACCGAAGGGGCTATCGGTTATCGAACCCTGGAAGTGATTTCCGGCAAGAAAGCCATGGCTGTGCTTCGCCTGCCGGATGGCAGCTCACCGCCCTTCGGCGCGACGGTAAAAAACCTGAAGCTGCAGGACACCGGGGTCGTGAACGATGGCGGGGACGTCTACCTCAGCGGTATCCAGGCTGGCGAGCAGATGACCGTCAGTTGGGGTGGTTCCGAGCGTTGCACCCTCACGCTGCCCGTCATTTTGCCAATTGACGGGTTGAGCGATGCCCTGCAACTGCGCTGCCAGTTGGTAGCCACTGATCAATCCGTGCCCGAGCCAGCAGCGCTGACCGGCAAGCAAACCGATAGGGAGAACACGTCCTCATGAAGCTGAACATACGCCTCACTCAACAGGCTTTTGCACTGCTGGTACTGGGTTTGAGCCTGAATGCCAACGCCGCTGTTGGCCTGGACCGGACCCGAGTGATTTTTGATGGCGGCAAAGACGCCACCAGCGTGAACATTACCAACAACAATACCCAGCTGCCGTATTTGGCCCAGGGTTGGATCGAGGATGAAGCCGGCAAAAAAATCACCACGCCCTTGATCGTACTGCCGCCTGTTCAACGGCTGGAGCCAGGAAAACAAAGCCAGGTAAAAGTACAGGCATTACCCGCGGCCAAGTTGCTGCCGCAGGATCGGGAGACGGTCTACTACTTCAACTTGCGGGAAATTCCGCCGCGCAGCGACAAGGCCAACACCCTGCAAATTGCGCTGCAAACCCGGATCAAACTGTTCTACCGGCCGCAAGCGATTACGCCCACCCAGCAAGACTTGTCCAACCCGTGGCAGGAAAAGCTGACCCTTACCCGCGAAGGCGACCGTTATCGGGTGAATAACCCGACGCCTTACTACGTGACCCTGGTGGACGCGCGTAGCAGCAAGGACGGCAAGACCATACCGGGCTTCGAGCCCCTGATGGTCCCGCCCAAAGGCGTGCAGACCCTTGGCCCGACGGCCAGGGAGCTGGGCACGACACCTTACCTGGCCTACGTGAATGACTACGGCGGACGCCCGCTGCTGGCGTTCAGTTGCAGCGGCGAGACCTGCAAAGTGAATGCGCAAGCATCAGCGCCCAATCAGTAGTGCCTTCTGCCGGAGAACATCATGAAGTTGCACAAAGTGAAGGTCTTGGGCTGCCTGTTACCGGCCTTGATGGGGCAGGCGCACGCCGCGGATGACGAGGATCTGGAGGGCATGGTCGGGATGCTCAATATTCGCGGGTCCATGCACGAAATGCCTTGCAGCCTGGAAATGAACTCCCTGCATCAAACGATTGATTTGGGCGCCGTATCGGCCGGCCAGTTGCAACGGCCCGGCGACCAGGCGACATCCAAGCCATTTCAACTGCAATTCAAGGATTGCCAGCGCACCGCCGGCAGTATCGCGAATGCGCGCACGGGAAATCTCACATGGAGCGCACATCAACCTGTGCTGTCAGTCACGTTTGTTGCGCCCGCCGATGCCGATGATCCACGGCTGGTCAAGGTGCAAGGCATCACCGGGATGGGCCTGCGCTTGACCGATGCCGTGGGGCGGGATGTACAGCTGGGCTCACGGGGCGAACCTTTGTTCTTGCCCTTGGGCGCCAGCACTCAAACCTGGAATGTCCAGCCCACGCGCACCTCCGCACCCTTGACCAGCGGGGCATTTCGGGCCGTGGTGGATTTCAGGCTCAACTATGAGTAAGGGCAGAGCAATGAGCAGGTTAACCGGCCCGTGGGCCATTTTTATCGGTGCGGGCCTGCTATGGGCTGTCAGCCTGGATGTGCAGGCCGATACCAACCTGACCATCCGCGCGGTCATCATCGCGCCGCCGCCGTGCGTGATTAACAGTGGGAGCACGCTGAATGTGCCGTTTGGCAACGACCTGCTCACGTCACGAATTGATGGCGTCAATTATCGTCGGGAGGTGCCTTATACCGTCAGGTGTGACCCGCCTGTTTTCAGCAACGCGATGACCCTGGAACTCAAGGGTGCGGGGGCGGCGTTCGATAGCAAAGTGCTCTCCACGCCCAAGACGGATCTCGGGATAAAGCTGTTCGCCAATGGGGCTGACTGGCCCCTGAATACGCCCCTGAGGTTTACCCATCCAACCTTTCCGGCCGTGCAGGCGGTGCCGGTGAAACGCGCGGGCAGCACGCTGACCGGAGGGGCCTTTGCGACTGCCGCCACCCTGGTGATCGAGTACCAATGACGAGCCCAAATAGAGAGGAACGATCAATGACACGTTGGCCGCAGCGAGCGTTGCTCGCCTTGTGTTCCATTGGCCTTTGCAGCGGTGCGTCGGCCAACCTGACGTTCAACGGAACGCTGAACGAGCCGCCGCCCTGCACGATTGATTCGGGCAGCACGATTGAAGTCGATTTCGGGGATGTCGGCACCAAGCGCGTCGATGGCGTGAAATACCGCAAGGGCGTCGGCTACACGATCCGCTGTGGCGCTTCCACGTTGCCGTGGCTGCTGAAGTTGAGCATCAAGGGCACAGAAACGACATTTGATAATTCGGCGGTGCAGACCACTGCGCCTGATCTGGGTATTCGGCTGTATCAAAACAACCTGCCGTTTCGACTCAACACGCCACTGGACATAAGCCTGGCATCGCCGCCGATGTTGGAAGTGGTACCCGTCAAACGGCCGGGTTCAATCCTGGCCCCCACCAGGTTCACGGCGGTGGCCACGCTGTTGGCTGAATACCAGTAGGAGTCGAGTCTATGCGACATGCAGTTATTGATAACGGGCTGGCCCTGTTGCTGACCTTCGGCCTGGCTGCCGCGGCGCACGCGGCGGACAACCTGAGGTTCAAGGGCAACCTGGTTGAACAGGCCTGCACCATCCGCCCGGGCGATGAAGCCATCACCCTGGAGCTGTGGGACCTGACCAGCAAGCACCTCTACATCAACACACGCTCGGTGGGCAAACGCTTCACGCTGCACCTGGATGACTGCAATACCACCATCAGCGAGTCAGTCACCGTCCTGTTCGGCGGCGCAGAGAACCGTGCGCTGCCCGGTTTGTTCGCGCTGGATGGCGGAAGTGGTGCCTCAGGTATCGGGCTCGGCCTGGAGACGCTGAGCGATAAGCCTGTACCCGTGAATAAGGTCGGTGACGAACAGAGCCTGACCCCTGGCAACAATGTCATCGAGCTCAAGGCCTACGTGCGGGGAGAGCCGGATGCCCTGCGGGACAAGACCATCGGGCACGGTACTTACAGGGTGACCTCGACTTTTACGCTGGATTATCCATAGCGCCAAACCGTTATTCATAGGAAGAAAGAGAACAACATGAAACGAGCATATGGAGCCATAGTGCTTCTCCTCCTGGTTGGCGTGACTACAACCGCCAAGGCGGCGGATTGCCGTGTAAATGGCGGCGCGTGGCAAAGGGTGAACGTTGGCGGGACTTTAAACCTGCAAGTCCCGGTGAATGTCCGACTCGAGGTGAATCAGCCTCGTATCCTTTTGTCAGGGGTGAGGATCGAATGCCGATTTGAACCCGACGGCAATACCCCGGATGGACGGCAGGATTATTGGGCAACCGGAGCAAGGATCGGCACGGCCTGGACGCCGGGCCCGAAGTTCGTTAGCCAAACCACCGGCCTGCGCATAAACGGAACGTACCGAGATACGCCTGTTCCGAATGGTATTCGAATTGCGACCATGCCTAACAACACGGCCGCCATACCGATCGATGCCATTCCTTATATATTGATACGCAACAACCCGACGAACCCTATCGATATTCGAACAGGTGACACCCTCGGCGTACTACGTCTCGACCAAACCAACAACTATAATGGCGGCTCCACGAGCCTCATGCTCACTTACACCGCCAACAATAACTTCACCATCTCTCCGTCATCGTGCACGATCAACAATAACAACCCGATCGAGATCAACTTCGGCAACGTGCACCAGAGAGCGATAGGTACCGATCCGCTGACCACAACCGTTCGGACAGACCGCACTCTCACCTACAGGTGCCCGGACCCGGGAATTACCACGCCAATCACGATCACTTACAAAGGTGCTCCTTCCTCGTTCAACGCCAACTTGCTGACGATGAGCAATCCGAACGTGGGTACGGCCCTTGTCCGCGCCGGCGCTGCCGTTCGAGTCAACGGCTCGTTCCTGACCCGCATTACCAACAGTTCAGGGAGTGACGAAGTGACATTTACGTTGGTCAAGCGAGTGGGGTCCCTGCCTGTCGAGGGGCCGATAAATGGCAGCGGCGTGCTGGTGATGGGTGTGCCATGACACACCCGTTTCAGGGTGTGGATGTCAGCCTTCGATCGGGACGCGGTTGCGCTCTTTGCCATGTCGTTCCAGAGCCTCGCGGGTCAACTCACGCATCCATTGCTTCTCGCGGTAGCCCAGTTCATTGAGCAACAGGTTGTAGGTTTCGTCTGCCATCGGCCGCCCGGTAAATACCCGCTCGGGCGGCACATCCAGGGCATCGGCGAGGCCCTTCAGCGTGAGCCTCAATGCTTCCTTCTGCTCGTCGGGCAAGCCATTGGCCTGGGCTTCCTGCAGTTCATCCAGGCGTGCGCACTGCTCGTCGAAGTGTCGGGCATTAGCCTCCATCGCCTGCGGGTGGCGGTCGTGCAGGTATTGCTCCCAATAGGGTTCCAGCAGCATCTGGTTCACCAGGCCGTCGCCCTCACCCAGTTCGAGCACCGTGGTGAACGCCTGCTCGATCTGGGCCGGATGCACGTCGCCAGTGATGCGGTACAACATGTGGTCGGCCAGCCACGGCAAATCCAGGCGCGAAGCCAGGGTGGTCTGGTAACTCAGGTAGATTTCCACGTCGTCGACTTCGCCCGGCAAGCCATCCTCTAACTGCGCGCGCAGGCGCAAGCCGAGGCCGCCATCCTTCACCGGCAACAGGCGGTGCGCGATGTCTTGCGCGGCTACCTTATTCAAGTGCCGCAAGCGTGAGCTGCCCTTTGCCAGGGTCACCAGTTTGCCTTCACGTTCGCTGGCCGACAGCGCGTAGCGCTCGGCTTCGTTGGCCAGCACTTCGATGCCCATGTCGTTGAAAATTTGTGCGCTGCCATCGGCACACAACCCAGGGAAGCTCGACATCTTAAACAGCTTGTCACGTAACTCGCTGTCGGCGTGCACGGCCCGCAGCAGGCGCCACACGTGCTGGCTCAGTTGCAACTGGTTGGCCGCATAGGCTTGATCGTCCTCGGCGGTTTGAATGAACTCCGGGGGCTCCAGCGCCTTGATAATCTCGAACAAGCCCTGGGAGCCATGTTCGTGCTCGACCTCATCCCAAAGCTGCTGATGGGCCTGGCGCTGGGGTTCCTCGATCAGCTCCAGCCAGGGGGCGGCCTCACCTTTGGGTTCATACGCGCGGTTGGGGTCCAGCCCGGCAGCCATTCGGTATTGCTCATACAGCTGGCGTTGATCGTTGCGCAGGTTATTGCGGTCCAGACGTGTTCGGGCGATGGTCAGGGCCTCGTCGCTGCCGGGCGCAAACTCCGGCAGGTGGTCGATCTGCGTGTGGCTCAGGTCCAGCACAAACTCGGCGCTGCGCGGATGGGCAAACAACCCACGTGGCCAGATTGTGATCGGCGTGCGGTCCAGGAACACCCGCTCCAAGTGCGGCATTTTTGACAAGTCCGGTACGGCCTGCAAAGGGTTGTGGTGCAGGTTAAGGCTGCGCAGGTGCCGCAGGTTTTTCAGGCGTATCTGATCGCCGGGCAGCAAGCCGATCTGGTTTTGCCCCAGATTCAGGTGGCGCATGAAACGCATGGTGCTGACGGCTTCCGGGAGTTGGGTGAGGTGATTGTTGCTGATGTCCAGGGAGCGCAATGACGGGAATGCTTGCAAGAACTGCCCGTGGTGATCACGCAGTTCGCTGTGCGCCAGGTCCAGGCGCGTCACGTGTTCGAACCCGCTCTGAAGGCGCGGCAATTCGCCGGGCAGCTGCAGCCCGCCGAGGTCCAGACTGGCGCCGTTTTGTACCTGGCCCCAGTCATCGGCGTGTTCGGCAAGCCGATCTTCCCAACAGCGGTAGAGCCTCTGACTGATGATGTGCTTGTGGCTTCTTTCTTCACGGGCTATCAGGCTGTTTTTGGGGTAGGCACTGGGTACCCGCTTCCAGCTTTCCAGTTCTGTTTGCAGGGCATGTCGCTCGGTCACCAGGCGGTTGAGAGTGTCGTTGATCTCGCCGAGGCCGATGTCATTGATGAAGCGCTCACGACGAGCCTCGTCCAGCGTCGGGAACAGGTGTTCCAGCACCTCTCGGGTATGGACATTGGCCATGGCCTGATGCGAGCGGCGCAAACGGCTATAGGCGGGCCCGCCCAGCAAAGCGTTGGTCTGGCGGTCGGCGATACTGCGCAGCGGCGGTTGTGCCAGGGCCAGGCGGCGTTCGGCCTGCGGCTCCAGAGTTTCCATCAGCCAGTGTTTGAGCCCGGCACCCTGGCCTGGTCGGAAGCCGAGCACGCTGTGCTGATCGTCGGAGAGTGCCCGCAACAGGCATTCGTACAGGCTGTCTGGGCCGTGCAGGCGCTGGCTGGCTTGGTCGAACAACTCGTAATCGCCGCTGTTTTTCCTCACCAGCACCCGGCGACGGCTCGCATCGACCGGCCCAGCTTCACACCGCACGCTACCTTCCGGCGTCTGCTCGCGGATTTGCAGGTACACGTCACCGAAGCCATCACTGTGGCGCTTGAGGGTGTTGAGCACCAGCCGTTCGGTGCCTTCGGTCACAGGCCAAGGTGAGAAAAAGCCGGCGTAGGCGTGAGTGGTGTTCTGGGCGAAGCTCAATTCACGGGCGTGCTGGCGCCGTTCCAGGCCCGACGCGTGGCCCTCGACCAGCGCTCGCGCCAGCGGCAAGTCCAGGGGCGCGATGTGCTCGCGTAACTGGCGTATGCGCGGGTCTGTGGTTTGCTCGCGTATTTGATAAATGTAGCCGGTGACGTCGTGGGTCTGGGTGGCCACATAGTCCGCCAGTTGATCGCGCAGCGCCTGGAGCCGTTGCGCCGATGGCGTTTCGCGTCCCACTAGCGGGTTGATCGATGCCTCATCAAGAAAACCCAGTACACGCTCCGGCAACCGGCCGGACATTACGTCGGCCACGCTGATTTGCAAGGTGTCTGCCGGTGGGGCGTCAGGGTTGGCGTACTTGCGCGAATCGCCTGTCAGGTCCGAGCGCACGAACACTTGCAGTGCCTTGTCCTGGGGCCAGCCCGGCAGTTCGGTGATGGTCTGCTCGAACCAGGCCGACGTTGCGTCCAGAGGCAACGGCGCGCCGCTGCGCAGGGTCTGTACGGTCTCAACGGCGGCCCGGTGCGCCTCGTAGCGGTTGAGGGTGGCGTCGAGCAACGGTGGGGTCGGTCGGTTCTGCACGTAGACACCGCGCAACACGTCTTCGTCGGTGCCGCTGATCCGACGGATGCGCTCCAGGTCATGATCGTTGAACGCTTCGGTGCGTGGCCCCAGGCGGCGCATCAGGGTGATGCTGTCCCAGGTGCGGGGCTGTTCGGTCTCATGCACAAAGGCGCCGTCGCCGTTGAAGCGCACCTGGGGTTGATAGGCGTCGGGGCGTTGCGGGTGGAGGATGCGATGGTCGCGGGTGTCGGGGTCTTGTTGTACCTCGAAATGCGCGCCGTCCAGTGCGAGCAACTGCTTACCTTGATGGTTGTGCAAGCCCGTGGCGGCAGGTGGCGAGTCGAGGTTTTTCAGGGCGTAGGGCGCAAGGTCCGGGTGCCACAGGCGGGTGCTGCCATCGGCGCGTTGCACCCGGCGCAGCCCTTCGATGAAGGGGCTGAGGCGTTTGCCCAATTGGCTGGAGGCCCCAAACAGGGCGAACTGAATCACACTGTCAGCCACCCCGACCACCTGCTCGGCAGCCTCGATCCCACGGCCCTGCGCCCAGTCGACGATGCCTTCGAATACCTCGTCGGTGATCTGGTAAAGGCTATAGGCGAGCATCGCCTCACCCAGCAGTGGCACGAACGGGGTGAACACCAGCAAGGCGGCATTGAAGATGTCCGAGAGCATGTTCTCCAGGTTGTCCCACCAGGCCCATCGCGCGTGGCGGTCGGCGGTGGCGGTGGGTACGGCGATGTCGCGTGCGTCGTTGACGATCTTGTTCAGCCGGGTGCGGTATTGGTAATTCCACAGGTCGTTGTCACTCGCCAGCGCAGAGCGATTGACCTGATAGTCGCCGATGGCCTGCACACTGAATTGCAGGTTGGGCTGGCTAATCGGCGTGTCGCGCCAGCTGGGGCGTGGGTCGGTGTGTGCAGTTTGGTGCCAGCGCACATGGCTCAAGCGGGTATCGAGGCCGGTAAAAAACGCACCGCGCTCGGCGTGAGCGATGAACCGGCTGAAGAAGGTCTGGTAGCGCTGTTTGTCTCGTAGCTTTTGGGTGAGGTGGCTGAGGAAGGCGTCGGGCGAAGGGTATTGCTTCAAGGGGTGTTCGGGGTCTTCGGGGATGTACACCACGACCTGTCCGACAGGCCGGTCACGCTGAGGGACGAACAGCAGCAGGACACCGGTCAATGCCGTATTCATCAGGCTCAGGGAATGGCATTCAAGGGGTAGGCCCTCCAGCAGCGCGGTGCGATCGGCGATCAGGTCGAGCACGGCGCCGTGGGCATCGGTGTCGATATCACGGTTGATCAGGGCCAGGTGGGCTGCCGTCAAAAGAGCCGCTTTCTGACTGGCAGCCACCTGCAGCCGCAGAGCCTGGGTCAGCGCAGGGTTATCGAACCCCAACGCCTGCCGGATGCTGGCCTGGTAGCGAGCACCCAGGTCCAGGGTGCGGCAGATCTGCTTGAACTGCTCGGCGGTCAGTACCGCGCCGGTCGTTCCATGGCGCAGTGTCAGCACGTCGCGTTGGCCGAGCGGGTCTTCGGCGGACAGGAAGGCGTGGTCGACGAACGTGTCCGAGGCGGCGAAGTTGGCCAGTGCCGCGTCCAGCAGCGACAAGGTCTTGCTTTGCACGCCTTGCTTGAAATCATGCACCCACCAACCGACGTTGGCGTTCACATACAAGCGCACGAAAGTGGCGTTGACGTTGATGTCGCCGTAAGGCATCAGGGCATTTTTCAGCAGTGGCTCGGCGAAGCTGTACACGTCGGTCAACGGCTGGAATCTTTTCTCCAGTTCGTTGTGCTGTTGCCAGTGTTCGGCAATGGCGGGCTTGAGTGCCAGATGCTGGCTGGCGCTGGCATGAGGGTAAGGGCGAATACCTTGGCCGGCGACGGCCCTCAGGGCGGCAAGTCGGTGTGGCGAGGTGGTTTTCAACCAGTTCGGCAAGGCGTTCCGGATGAATGCGTGGTGCAGGGACTGGTCGGGTAGATCGGCCATGGGGGCAACCTGTAGAGCTCAAAAAGAAGGCTTGAGTCTATGCACCGGCACGGCTGCGGATAAGTTTGAAAAGTGGGTGGAAACGGCGGCGGATCCTTCAGTAATCCGCACGTGAAAAGCGCATGGATAGCCCCTTCAGCGCACGCTGCATAAACTGTTGTTGCCCGGTTGCAGATAGGGCGTAAGAATCGGCGCCATGCCTTTGAGTACCTGCACCGGCAACGCCGAAGTGAACTTGAAACCCTGGGCCGAAGCGCCCGGCACGAAGGCGGTCAACGTGCCGAAATGATGCTCGCCGATGTAGAACACGAAGGTCGCCGTGCGGTTGATCGCCTTGGAGCTGAGAATCCGCCCACCGGCGCCGATGGCTTCGATCCGGTTGTCGCCTGTACCGGTCTTGCCGCCCATGGCCAGCGGCGTGCCGTCAGCCAGTTTGAAACTGCCGGACACGCGCCGTGCGGTGCCCGCATCCACCACTTGGGACAGTGCGCCCTTGAGTGCTGTCGCGACCTCGGAAGGCATCACGCGTTTGCCGCGATCGGGGTCATTGACCAAGCGGGTTTCGTACGGTGTGTCGGCGGCAAAACGCAGGCTGTCGATGCGCAGGGTGGGTTGGCGCACGCCATCATTGAGGATGATCCCCACCAGCTCTGCCAGCGCTGCCGGGCGATCGCCGGAGCTGCCGATGGCGGTGGCGAGCGACGGCACCAGGTGGTCGAAGGGATAGCCGACTTTTTGCCAGCGCTGGTGGATATCGAGGAACGCTTCGATCTCCAGCATGGTGCGGATACGGCTGTCGCGGGCGCTCTTGTGGCGGCTCTTGAACAGCCAGCTGTAAACCTCCTGGCGCTCGTGTTCACTGGCGGCGGTGGCCTGGGTGAAGGTGGCGTCGGGGTTGTTCAGCAGGTAGCCCATCAGCCACAGATCCAGCGGGTGAACCTTGGCGATATAGCCTTGGTCAGGCAGGTCGTAGGCGCCGGGTCCGTAATTCTGGTAGAGCTTTTCGAGGCGCTCGTCGGTGAGCTTTTCAGTGCTTTTGACGCTGCTCAAGTGCGAGCGGACGAAGCTGTTGAAACTCGCCTGACTGGCGTTGGGCAGCAGGTAGCGGTGTACGGCGGCCAGGCGAATAGCCGTGGGGTGCATGCCGTCGAGGAAGGTATCGAGGCGCGCCTGGGTATCTTTGTTGCGGTACTTTTTCCAGAACTTGAGCAGGAATGTGGTGCCCTCGCGGTCAGCAAACTGGGCCAGGTATTCCTGGCGGCGCGGGTCGTTGTCGTCCTTGAGCAACTCGGCGCTGTTGTTCGGGCCTTGGTAGGTCGTGTAACGCACCAGGTCGCGCATCAGGCGAATGAACGGCAAGTTGATCGACTCGCGCAGGGCTTCGATCAACGTGGGATTGCGACCGTTGTCCTGGCTGCGAAAGTTGTGAAAGTGGTGCATGCCGCCGCCGGTGAAAAAACCTTCGCCGGTGTTGGCCGAGTATTGGCGATTGAGGGCTGCGTCGAGCATGGCTGGCAGATTGCGGTCGCTGTTCTGGGCCAGGTAGTCGAGGGCCCAGCGGGTGATGCGGTCCGTGTCGTCGACCGGGACTTTGCGCAGCTCGGCGGCAGGCGTCGCAGCGTATTTATCATGCAGTTCGCTGACAATTTGCAGGTAGGTGGTCATCACCCGCAGCTTGGCGGTTGAACCCAGTTCCAGCTTGCTGCCTTCATTGATGTCGAATGGCTGGTCGGTGCTGTCGGTTTGCACGCGCACGCGGGCGCCGTCGGGTGTCATCTCGTAGAGGTTGAAACTGTAGCGAACCTGAGCGGTGCTGGCGGGCGTCAGCAGCGTGGGCCCTAGCAGACCGATCTGCGCGGCAAAGGCGGGGTCGGCGAGCTGCTTGAGGTAAGTGCTGGCCTGGCTTTGCAGGTCGGCTTGCAAGGTGCTCGTGGCAGAGAGATCGAGTCGGTCGAGGTCGTACAGCGGCTGGTTGAGCAGGGCGGCCAAGCGCGTGCGGGCGACGCTGATGCCCTTGTTGGTTTCGATCGGCTGGATCGTCGGTTGTTGCTGCCAGTCACGGTAGGTGACTTTGCTGGCGAGGGCAGCGCTGGCCAGCGCCGGGTCGATCACGTTGTTTTGTGCGAGCAGGCGGATGTGGCTGTCGGTGAGGTCTGCCAGTTCCTTGTGGCCCTTGGACAAATAATGAGAAGGGCGGCGCTGGGCGATCATCAGCGACAGCACCTCGCGCAACGCCAGGCCCTTTTGGGGCAGTTGTTGGGGGGCGGTGCTGATGAGCAGTGCGTTTGTCTGGTTGAAGTCGGCGCCGTACCACACGCGCAAGCCTTCGGCCATGCCGTGCACTTCGCCATGGCCGGGTACCGCCGACAGGGGCACGCTGTTGAGGTAGTCGCGCACGATGTCCTGGCGAGCGGCAAGGGTTTGCGGGCCATCCTGATACGCGCGCACGCTGGCAGAAATCATCTGGCGGATTTTCTCGCCGCCGGACAGGGTCAGGCCGTCGGGCGAGTGGCGGTATTTTTCCAGCTGAGTTGCCAGGGTACTGCCGCCAGCGGTCTGGCCGGGCAGGTGCAAGAGCTTCGCCACCTGGGACCAGGCGGCCTTGGCAAAACGCGGCCAATCTACGGCCGGGTTGAGTTGGGGGTTTTTCGGGTCCAGCAGGTCGCGGTCTTCGATAAACAGCAGGCTGCTGACCACCACCGGCGGGATCGCCGCAAAGCTTGGGTAGAACTGTTGTGGATACGTGAACTGATACAGCGGTGCGGCGCGGCAATCGGTGATGGTCAGGCCGGCCTGGATTTTTTCCGGGTAGGGCACGAACAGGCCGCGCTGGGCGTAGGCCATCAGGTCGGGGGAAAAGCGCGCTTGAGCCTGGATCAGGTAGTCACGCTTGATCAGGCGGGGCAGGAACTCACCGAGGGCGCTGTAGCCCAGGCGCTTGTCGAAGGGTCCGGCGCCTGGGTAAACCCGCGCATCGCTGGGGCCCGAGTGCATTTGGTAGGTGAGGGTCGAGGCGATGTCCGTGAACGTTTTGGCCTGCAACCTTGAAGTGCGCATTTCCCGCAGGGCCGCAAAGCTCAAAGCGATCAGCGCAATCAACAGCACCAGCCAGAACAGCCGCCACCACAGTCGTCTGCGGCGGTGAGGGCTTTGTGGCAATGGCTGTTCATCCGGGCTATCGGTGGAGACCGCAGCCTTGGTCGAAGCGTTTTGCCATAAAGCGCCCATAGTCGATTGATCCATTTACGCAGATTGATCGGACTTGGTTGAAGCTTAGACGGTGGTGGGCGAGTGGGAGGAATTTGTGAGGGTGATGCTGTTTGTGGCGAGGGGGCTTGTCCCCCGTTGGGCTGCGCAGCAGCCCCAAAACCTGCCATGAG
>NZ_JAXCIS010000097.1:0-6481 GCF_034044025.1 Pseudomonas sp. SED1 | reverse complement strand
GGCCGAGTCAGTCTCGGGGTTCAGGCCAGGCCAGCATCCGTGGTCGGCACAATCAATATCCCGGCCCGCAAGCCATTCTTGACCTTCGGGTTCGGGAAGATGATGCGTGCGCCCTCCTCCTCGATCACCCAGCGGGTCTTGGCAATGTCCTCGGCCAATAGATACCCCTTCTCCAACTCCGAAAAGTTTTCCACGTCCGCAGGCAAATGCAGGACGAAGGCATCGCTGTGCTTGATCACTTCCCGGGAGACGCTGAACAGCTTCAAGCCGTCCAGGCTCTCGGTGGTCGGCTCGTTGCCTTCGATGATCTGCTTGAGACGGGTTTCCAGACGTGACACGTCCACGCCCTGGTTATGCCCGAACGGCCGGGCCTTGCCCAACTCCAGGGTGAAGGACTCGGCCTCAAGCTGCTCGTAGGTAAACGCGGTGAAGGTGATCGAGGTCTTGTTCTGCAGCAGCACCGCTTCCATGCCGGCGGCTCGCAGGCGCGCCAGCTCGGCACGCGAATGCTGGCGACCGTCTTTCCACGGGTACAGCGCGAACTGCTCGATCTTCGATCCACGGATGGCGGTGTGCAGGTCGTAGTGCAAACGGCTACGCCCTGGCACGCTGAAGAAGGTGCGGGCCAACTGCTCAAGCTCGGCGGCGCGCATGGCTTCAGGGCCGACGCTTTGTTCATGACGGCCGTTGAACAGCCGGTTGACGTCCAGTTCGAGGTAACGTTCGCCGCGGCGCATGGCCTCGGGGTTACCGAACAGGAACAGAATACGGGTACGGGGCTTGATCTCCCCGCGGGCAATGCCTTGCAGCAAGCGGTCGGCCAATTCGATTGGCGCGGTTTCGTTGCCATGGATGCCGGACGACAGCAGCACGTCGCTGCCGTTGTCCCGCGCCTCAGGAGGCCGCACTTCAAGCGCGCCCTCACTGAGCCAGCGCAGTTGCACGCCATCGACAGTCAGTTGAATTTTTTGCGCCGGTTCGCGACCGGCGAGGGTCAGTTCAAGCAGTTTGCCGAGGGCGAGCATAAGCGGCTTCCTTAGTGGTTGCAGCCAGGACCGTGGACGTGATCGTCGTCATCACCTTCAACGTCGGCTGGTTCCATTTCCAGTTGCAGGCTCATCAGGTTGGTGGCCAATGGGCGCATCAGCAGGTTGGCGTATTCCGCGTCGCCTTCTTCCACGTCAACGCCGATCAGTAGTTGGCCACGGCCGTCGTGCTGGATCCAGATCTCCTTGCCCTGCCACACCACGGCAACGCGGGTGCAGGAGGTTTCCAGCTGGGTGCCGTCGGTGTCTTCAAGGATCAGTTTCAGGGTGTCGGTGGTCATAAATAGTTCTCAGCCGTGCGGCGTTAATTGATCTGGAAAGGATAAACCGAGCCCAGTTTAAGGATTTGCGTCAGTTCATCCAGTGCCGTCCGGCACTCAAGCAGCAATTGCGGGTCAGCCAGGTCGGTTTCCCGCAGGCTGTCGCGGTAGTGCTTGTCGACCCATTGGGTCAGGGTGTCGTACAACGGCGCCGTCATGATAACCCCTGGGTTGACCGCCGCCAGTTCGGTTTCATTCAACGCTACGCGCAAGCGCAGGCACGCCGGGCCACCGCCGTTCTGCATGCTTTGCTTGAGGTCGAAGACTTTGACTTCGCGGATCAGCCCGCCCGAGGACGTCAGGCCTTGCAGGTACTGCCAGACGCGCTCGTTGGCACGGCACTCTTCCGGCACGATCAGCAGCATCGAGCCGTCGGCGCGGGTCAGCAACTGGCTGTTGAACAGGTAGGAGCGCACCGCGTCTTCAACGCCAACCTGGGCCCGGGGCACGCAGATCGACTGGAAGTTGCCGCCGAGTTTGCCGAGTTTGCCCTGCAATTCGCCGAGCATCTGTTCGGTATTGAGGAACGCGTCCTCGTGATAGAACAGCACCTCGCCATTGCCCACTGCGATCACGTCGTTGTGAAACACACCGGCATCAATCACCGCCGGGTTCTGCTGGGCGTAGACCACGCCGCCATCCCGCAGGCCGTGCAGGCGAGCGACTGCCTGGGAGGCTTCGAGGGTCTGGCGCGCCGGGTACTTTTGCGGCGCCGGGTAGCGGGTGTCGAACGCACTGCGGCCGAACACGAAAAACTCTACGCCCGCCTCGCCATAGTCACGGCAAAAACGCGTGTGGTTGGCCGCGCCTTCGTCGCCGAACTGCGCCACTGCCGGTAATGCGGCGTGGTGGGCGAAGTGCTTCTGGTCAGCGAACATTGCCCCCAGCACGCGGCTGGTGGTCGGGTGCTCGATGCTGCGGTGGTATTTGCAGTTGAGGTTGGCGGCGGTGAAATGCACGCGGCCATCGGCTGTGTCGGCGCTCGGGCTGACGGTGGCGGCATTGGCCACCCACATGCTCGACGCCGAGCAACTGGCAACCAGCAGCGGCATGGCTTGCTTGGCGGCCCGTTGGATAACTTGTGCGTCGGTGCCGGCAAAACCGAGGCTGCGCAAGGCGGCCACATCCGGACGTTCCTGGGGCGCCAGCACACCTTGCACAAAGCCCATTTCCATCAGGGCTTTCATCTTCGCCAGGCCTTGCAGCGCCGCTTCCTTCGGGTTGGAGGACTGCTGGCTGTTGCTCTGGGACGCGACGTTGCCGTAGGACAAACCGCCGTAGTTATGGGTCGGCCCCACGAGACCGTCAAAATTGACTTCACAGGATTTCATCGGCGAGGCTCCACGAACATCTGTATTTTTATAGGCATCAAATTACTTGAACACACCACAAATCAAGTGTGGGAGCGGGCTTGCTCGCGAAAGCGGTGGTTCAGTCACCTGAAATGTTGAATGACACACCGCCTTCGCGAGCAAGCCCGCTCCCACATTTAGATCAGCGTCACACCTGGGGTTAACGTCGCCGGTAGCACCAGGCTCGGGGTCTCAAGCGAGGCCACCGGGTACGCGCAATAATCCGCCGCGTAATAGGCGCTGGCGCGATGGTTGCCCGAAGCCCCTACCCCGCCAAATGGCGCGCTGCTCGCGGCACCCGTCAGCTGTTTGTTCCAGTTGACGATCCCGGCACGGCTTTCCAGCCAGAACTGCTGGTAACGCGCTTCGGAATCCGACAGCAACCCGGCCGCCAAGCCGTATTGGGTGTTGTTGGCCTCGGCAATCGCTGCCTCGAAATCAGCGTAGCGAATCACTTGCAGCAGCGGGCCGAACAGCTCTTCGTCAGCGCGATCCGTGACCTCGGTCACATCGATAATCCCCGGCGTCAGCAGCGCAGCCTGAGCCTGGGGTTGAGTCATTTCCAACAGCGCCACGGCGCCATTGGCCAATAGCAGTTCCTGTGCATCCATCAACGCCTTGGCGGCACCAAGGGAAATCACCGAGCCCATGAACGGCGCAGGCGTTTGATCAAACGCGCCGACTTCAATGGTCGAACTCACCGCCACCAGGCGTGCGAGCAACGCATCACCCCAGGCGCCTTCCGGCACCAGCAGGCGACGAGCGCAGGTGCAACGCTGGCCGGCCGAGATAAATGCCGACTGAATAATGGTGTACACCGCCGCGTCCACATCGGCCACTTCGTCCACCACCAGCGGGTTGTTGCCGCCCATTTCCAGCGCGAGGATCTTGTCCGGGCGCCCGGCGAATTGCTGGTGCAGATGGTTGCCGGTGCGGCTGGAGCCGGTGAAGAACAACCCGTCGATACCCGGGTTGGCCGCCAGGGCGATCCCGGTTTCCCGCGCGCCTTGCAGCAGGTTCAACACGCCCGCCGGCAGACCGGCGTCGATCCAGCATTGCACCGTCAGCTCGGCGACTTTCGGGGTCAGCTCGCTCGGTTTGAACAGTACGGTGTTACCCGCCAGCAAGGCCGGCACGATATGCCCATTAGGCAGGTGACCCGGGAAGTTGTAAGGACCAAACACCGCCACCACACCGTGGGGCTTGTGGCGCAGCACGGCAGTGGCGTCGCCCAGTGGGCCGCTCTTCTCGCCGGTACGTTCGCGGTAGCTTTGCACCGAGATCGCGACCTTGTTGACCATGCTGGTGACTTCAGTCGCCGATTCCCACAATGGCTTGCCGGTTTCCTCACCGATGCAGCGGGCGAGTTCGTCCGCACGGCTTTTCAGGTTGGCGGCGAAGGCTTCCAGCACGCTCAGGCGTTCTTCCAGGGAGCGCTTGGCCCAGGCTGGAAATGCCTGGCGTGCGGCCTGAACGGCAGACTCGACCTGCTCGGTGGTAGCGCCATTCCCCGACCACACGACCTGCTGGGTCACCGGGTTCAGCGACTCAAACACTTCACCCTGGCCAGCCAGCCACTCACCTGCGATGTATAGCGAATTCATTATTTCGACTCCCGGGCAGCGGACAACGGTACGGCGCGCACTTGATCACCGGCGATCAGTTGCAGGCGCTTGGCGGTCTGTTGATCGACCACCAGGGTGCCCGCAGCCAACCGCGCCGGTGCGGCGGTAATGCGGCAATCTTCGCGTTTACGGTTATGGATCAGGAACGGCGTGGCGTCGTCACCCGGCGTACCAATCGCCAGCACCAGCGCCTCGCTATCGCGTACCGCGCGGATCTTGGTGGTTTCACACTCCACCGCCGGGCCTGCGTCGAAGATGTCGACGTAACCCTGGTAGCTGAAACCTTCGCTCTTGAGCATGCTCAAGGCCGGCTCGGTGTCGGTGTGGACCTTGCCGATCACGTTGCGTGCGTCCTCGGACAGGAAGCAGCTGTACAGCGGAAACTTCGGCATCAGTTCGGCGATAAACGCCTTGTTGCCAACGCCGGTGAGGTAGTCGGCCTGGCTGAACTCCATCTTGAAGAAGTGCCGGCCCAGGCTTTCCCAGAACGGCGAGCGCCCGGCTTCGTCGGACATGCCGCGCATTTCGGCGATGATCTTGTTGCCGAACAGCTGCGAAAATTCCGCGATAAACAATAGGCGTGCCTTGGCCAGCATGCGACCGTTAAGGCCGTTGCGGTAATCGGCGTGCAGGAACAACGAGCACAGCTCGGAGTTGCCGGTCAGGTCGTTGGCCAGAAACAGCGTCGGGATTTCACGGTAGATGTTCAGCTCCTGGGAGGCGCTGACCGTCAGGCCGACCCGGAAGTTGTACCAGGGCTCGCGCAGGCCGACGGCGCCGGCGATGGCGGAAATCCCCACCACGCGGCCTTCGTCGTTTTCCAGCACGAACAGGTAGTCTGCATCACCGCGCCCGGCTTCGCCGCGAAAGGTCTTTTCAGCCCAGCCGACCCGATGGGTCAGGCGCTCTTCGTTGGCCGGCAAGGTGGTGAGGCCGGTGCCGGTGCTGCGCGCCAGATCAATCAGGGCCGGTAAATCGCTGCTGCGTACGGGACGAACGATCATGCTATCTCCTCAAACGGGCCGCCTTGCAGGCCACCCGCGAAACTCATTCTTAAACCGCTACCAGTCGAACGCTGGCACCCTCGCCGACGCCCAGGGCTTCGGCGGTTTCCAGGTCCAGGGTCACTGGCTTGCCCGGCGCATAGTCCAGTTCCAGCATCACCGCGCGGTAATCCTGCAATTGGCCGTTGCTGACCAGGTACTGGCGGCCGACACCCTTGGCCATCTCACCAATCTTCACCGGCACCACACGGCTCTGGGCGATCGAGCGAATGCCCGAGACCCGCGCGTGCAGCGTTGGGCCGCCGTCGAAGATGTCGATGTAATGGTCGGTCTCGAAGCCTTCTCGCATCAGGATGTCGAAGGTGATCTGCGCCCGTGGGTGCACCTGGCCCATGGCTTCCTGAGCAGCGTCCGGCAACAGCGGCACGTAGATCGGGTAATGCGGCATCAGTTCGGCGAGGAAGGTACGGCTCTTCAACCCGCACAGGCGCTCGGCGGCGGCGTAGTTAAGGTCGAAGAAGTTGCGGCCGATGGCGTCCCAGAACGGCGAATCACCGTTCTCGTCGCTGTAGCCCACAATCTCGGTAACCACCGAATCCGCAAAGCGCTCCGGGTGGCCGGCCACGAACAGCAGGCGGCCACGGGAGTTGAGCTCCGACCATGGCGAACCCACCAGCTCCGGTACCACGTAGAAGCTGGTCAGCAGGCTATTGCCGGTCAGGTCATGGCACTGCGAGAGCACGTGGATCTTGTTGTGGATCTTCAGCTCGCGGGAAGCGTGCACGAAGGTTTCGTTGCGGAAGCTGTAGAACGGTTCCGAGTAGCCCGCCGAAGCGACGATGGCCGAGCAGCCCGCCAGCTTGCCGGCGTCGGTGTCTTCAAGGACGAAGAAATAGCTTTCTTCGCCGTTGAAGCTGACCTCGGCGGCGAAGGACGCTTCGCTCGCGGCGATCTTGTCGCTCAGGCGTTCGACATCATCCGGCAAGGAGGTGACACCAATCGGGCTGTCCGCAGCCAGACGCTGTACCTCGCCCAGATCAGCCATTTGCGCGGGGCGCATCACCAGCATGGTGTCACTCCTTAACTCGAAAACTCACAGGAAAAAATGCCGGACACGATCTTGAAATCAGTGAG
>NZ_JAXCIS010000096.1:0-37091 GCF_034044025.1 Pseudomonas sp. SED1 | reverse complement strand
CCGACATGCTCGATATACAGCCGCACCCCGACAAATTTGCACAGTTATTTCTGAACCAGAACACTAGAATAGGCACCTAACCTTTTTTAGAGTCCGAGCCCTATATGCCCGACCCGGTTGATGCCCTCGAGGTGTCAGACTTACCGCTGGACGAACTCGTGGCATGCCATGAGTGCGACTTGTTGATGCGCAAGCCGGAGCTTGCCCGCGGTGAAAAGGCCCAATGCCCACGCTGCGGCTACGAGCTGTACGCTCACCGCCACAACGTCGTTGAACGAAGCCTGGCGTTAGTGATTGCCGCGCTGCTGTTGTACGTCCCCGCGAACTTTTTACCCATCATGCAGCTCAATCTACTCGGGCAGTCCTCGCAGGACACCGTATGGACCGGC
Organism: Pseudomonas sp. SED1; assembly: GCF_034044025.1. Lineage (NCBI taxonomy): Bacteria > Pseudomonadati > Pseudomonadota > Gammaproteobacteria > Pseudomonadales > Pseudomonadaceae > Pseudomonas > Pseudomonas sp. SED1. The sequence goes on along the minus strand of NZ_JAXCIS010000096.1, from coordinate 36,702 downwards.
GTGGTTGGTCTGTTCGACACCGGTATGCAAGGCGTCGCCGTGGTGGTGTTCCTCTGCAGCATGGGCATTCCGTTGCTCAAGCTCCTGTGCCAACTGGCGGTATTGCTGAGCATCCGCTGGAACATCGGCCGCAGCTACGGCCTACTGTTTTATCGCATCTACCACCATCTGAAAGACTGGGGGATGCTCGAGGTTTACCTGATGGGCGTGCTGGTGGCGATCGTAAAACTGGCCGACATGGCCACCATCACTGTTGGGCTGGGCCTGGCCTGCTTCGTAAGTCTGTTAATGGTCCAGATACTGCTGGAGGTGGTCATGTCACCTCACCAGATCTGGGAAGCGCTGTCAGGAGAGGATGCTCATGCGGGCGATTGATGCGGGCATTCTGATCTGTACCGAATGCCATGAACTAAACAAACAAGACCCGGACACCGATGAGCAAACCTGCACCCGTTGCGGTGCGCTGGTCCACGCCCGTCGTCCGAACAGCCTGACGCGCACCTGGGCGCTGCTGATCACGGCAGCCATCTTGTACATCCCGGCCAACCTGCTGCCGATCATGACCGTCAGCTCCCTGGGCCAAGGCGATCCGAGCACCATCATGTCCGGCGTGATCCAGTTGATGCAGCACGGTATGTTCCCGATCGCCGCTGTAGTGTTCATCGCCAGCATCCTGGTGCCCACCTTCAAGCTGGTGGGCATCGGCTTGTTACTGTTCTCGGTGCAACGTCACCAACCACTTTCCGCGCAACAACGCATTATCATGTACCGCTTTATCGAGTTCATTGGCCGCTGGTCCATGCTGGATATCTTCGTGATTGCCATCCTGGTGGCGGTCGTAAACTTTGGGCGACTTGCCAGTGTCGAGGCCAATCTCGGTGCCGTAGCGTTCGCCAGTGTGGTGATCTTGACGATGCTTGCCGCAGTAACTTTCGATCCCCGACTGATTTGGGATAACACGGAGTCGGACGACGACCATGAGTGATTTGCCTAAGGCTAAAACCCGCCCAGCTTCCAACTGGTCGGCCATTTGGGTGCTACCCCTGATTGCCCTGATTATCGGCGGCTGGCTCGGATGGCGTGCCTATAACCAACAAGGTATCGAGATTCAGGTTCGCTTTGAAAGCGGCGAAGGCATCCAGGCCAACAAGACCGAAGTGGTCTACAAAGGCATGTCCGTGGGTAAGGTGAAAACCCTCGCCCTGGATGACGAAGGTAACAATCGCGGGGTGATTGCCACCATCGAGATGAACAAGGATGTGGAGCAATACCTCAAGACCAACACCCGCTTCTGGTTGGTAAAGCCGAGCGTCAGCCTGGCCGGGATCACCGGCCTGGAAACCCTGGTATCGGGTAACTACATCGCCGCCAGCCCGGGCGATGGTGAGCCGACACGCAAGTTCAAGGCCCTGTCCGAAGAACCCCCGTTATCCGACGCCAAGCCCGGCCTGCACCTGACGATCAAAGCCGATCGCCTCGGCTCGCTGAACCGCGGCAGCCCGGTGTTCTATAAGCAGATCCAGGTCGGCCAAGTCAAAAGCTACCTGCTCTCCGAAGACCAGACCACCGTTGAAATCAAGGTCTACATCGAACCGACCTATGCCAGCCTGGTGCGCAAACACACGCGTTTCTGGAACGCCAGCGGCATCAGCATCGACGCGAACCTTTCCGGCGTAAAAGTCCGCAGTGAATCCCTGGCCAGCATCGTTGCCGGCGGTATCGCCTTCGCCACGCCAGAGAACCGCAAGGACAGCCCACCGACGGATCCAAGCCTGCCGTTCCGACTGTACGAAGATTTCGACGCCGCCGCGGCGGGCATCAAGGTCAAGATTAAACTCACCGACTTCGAAGGCCTCCAGGCGGGTCGCACACCCGTGATGTACAAAGGCATCCAGGTCGGTAGCCTGAAAACCCTGAAGATCGACCCGGACCTCTCCAGCGCCAATGCCGAGTTGACCCTCGATCCACTGGCTGAAGACTACCTCGTCCAGGACACCCAATTCTGGGTGGTCAAACCCTCCATCTCCCTGGCAGGCATCACCGGCCTGGAAGCCTTGGTCAAAGGTAACTACATAGCCATTCGTCCCGGCGACAAGGGCAGCGCCCCACAACGGGAGTACGTCGCCCGGGCCAAGGCGCCGCCACTGGACCTGCGTTCCCCCGGCCTGCACATGGTGCTGTTCACCGACAACCTCGGTTCCCTGGACGTCGGTAGCCCGATCCTCTACAAGCAGGTCAAGGTCGGTTCCGTACAGAGCTACCAGTTCTCCCGCAAGAACAAGCAACTGGTGATCGGCGTCCACATCGACAAAGAATATGAAGGCCTGGTCAACGGCTCTACCCGATTCTGGAATGCCAGCGGCGTGACCCTGACCGGCGGACTCACCGGCGGCATCCAGGTGAAGAGTGAATCCCTGGCCAGCCTGATGGCGGGCGGTATCGCCTTCGAAACCCCGGAGCCGAATGTACCGCTGAAAAAGCGCATCCCGCGTTTCCGTTTGTTCCCGGACCGCGAAGCCGCCAACCAGCACGGCACGCTGGTGACCATCAAGGTCGACCGCGCCGACGGCCTGCGTCCCGGTACGCCGGTACGCTTCAAAGGCCTCGACGTCGGCAAGATCGAAAGCGTCGACTTGAGTGCCGACATGCAATCGGTCCTGCTCAGCGCGCGCATCACTCAAGTGGCCGATCGCATCGCCCGGGCCGGCAGTCAGTTCTGGGTGGTCAAGCCTGAACTCGGGCTGATGAAAACGTCGAACCTGGAAACCCTGGTCACCGGTCAGTACATCGAAGTGCAGCCAGCGGTGAAAAACGCCGGCCCGCAAAAGAGCTTCGTTGCCCTCGACCAACCGCCGGAAGCTGTCCATCAGGAAGCGGGCTTGAGCCTGGTGCTCAGCGCTGCGCGTCGTGGTTCGCTGAAGGAAGGTGTGCCGGTGACCTATCGAGAAGTTACGGTAGGCAAGGTCACAGGCTACGAGTTGGGCCAGACCGCCGACCGCGTGCTGGTCCACATCCTGATCGAGCCCAAGTACGCGCCGCTGGTGCGCAGTGGCAGCCGGTTCTGGAACACCAGCGGTTTCGGTCTCGACTTCGGCCTGTTCAAAGGCGCGACGGTACGCACCGAATCCCTGGAGACCCTGGTCGCCGGCGGAATCGCCTTTGCCACGCCAGACGGCGAACGCATGGGTAATGCTGCTCGGCCCCAGCAAACCTTCCCGCTGTTCGACAAGTTCGAAGACGAATGGCTGACCTGGGCCCCTAAAATCCCACTCGGCAAATAGACCGAGGCGCGGCCTTCGCGAGCAAGCCCGCTCCCACATTTGACCCAGTTCCCCCCTGAAGGAACCCGATTGAATGTGGGAGCGGGCTTGCTCGCGAAGAGGCCCTCAAAAACACCAAAAAAAGGCCGCGATCCAAAAGATCGCGGCCTTTTTGCATTTCAGCGCAGTTGATTAAACCTCATCCAACTCCGGCTCATCCGCCTGCACATTCACCGTCGCCTTCACCACATCGTGACGACGAATGTACTTCCAATCCGCCTCATCAATGTAGATCCCGTTCGGCCCGCTGCCGCCTTCCAGGTCAATCGCCACCTGGGCGGACACCTGCGGCTTCACACTGGCCAGAATCGGCACGAAGCCCAGTTGCAAGCTGGTTTCCAGCAACGCCGCCTGGTTCTTCTCATCGATATCCGCCGCCTCGTCGAGGTAGTAAGGCAAGCGCACGCGCCCGGCCTGGTCGCGGTCCATCAAGTGCAGCAACAAGTACATGTTGGTCAGCGCCTTGATGGTCATGGTGGTGCCGTTGGAGGCGGCGCCATCAATGTCGGTGTGAATGATCGGCTGACCGTTGACCTTGGTGATCTCGAACGCCAATTCGAACAAGTCCTTGAGGCCCAACTGGTTATGGTTGGCCGCCACCAGGCGCGCGAGGTATTCCTTGGCTTCCTCGTTCTTGTTGTCCTGCTCGGCGCTCTGGCTCAGGTCGAATACCGACAGGGTTTCGCCTTCTTCATACTGACCGGCACTGTGGATGATCTGGTCGATATGCTTGAGGGCTTCCTTGTTCGGCGCGAGCACGATGCGGAAGCTCTGCAGGTTGGACACCTGGCGCTTGTTGATCTCGCGGTTGAACAACGCCAACTGGTGCTCAAGGCTGTCGTAGTCGCTGCGGATATTGCGCAAGGTGCGCGCGATATCGGTGACCGCCGCACGCCGTGCCTTGCCCAACGTCAGGGCTTCATCGGTACGGTGCGCGTAAGCGTTGATCAGCAGGTGCAGGCGGCGCTCCATATCGTCTTCACTGTCGAACTTGGCCACGCCCTTGAGGCGAACCTGTGCATACAGCGCGTCGATCTGGCCGTCAGCCCGCAGCAAACCCTGCCAACTGTCCTGATAGTCATTAAGCAGTGGCAGCAGGTTTTCCATGGAGTCGTCGACCGGGTCCATGAACGGCGTACCAAACGGCAAGTCCGCCGGCAGCAGCTGGCGACGACGCAACGCGTCATCCAGCGTGCGCTGCTTGGCTTCCATATCACCAATCTGGCGGCCTACCAGTTGCAGCTTGGCCGACAGTTGTTGGACGCGTTCGGTAAACGCATCGCTGGAACGCTTCAACTCGTCCTGGGCCGCTTCCATCTGCGCCAGGCTTTCCAGCTTCTCGCCTTCTTCTGCGCTCAGGGTTTGCGAGCGGCGGAAATCTTCCAGCGCCTTTTGCGCGTCCAATACCTGTTGGTACAGCGCTTCAGTCTGGGTCTTGCTCGCCGCGCGGTCAGACGCCACGGCGTGCTGGGTTTTCAGTTGCTTGAGTTCTTTTTCCAGACGCTCTTTCTGGTCACGCAATGCAGCGCGGTCAGCCAAGGCCTGCAATGCCGGCGGCTCGATATGCGAGATATCGATGGCCAACCCCGGCACTTCAAAACGCTCGCCCTTGAAGCCGTCGAGGATCTGCTCCAGGGATTTCACCCACAGGCCTTCCTCGTCCAGGGTGATGCCATGCTCACCCAGCGGCAAGCTGAACAGCGAACTGTTGAACAAGCGCATCAGACGCTCGACATCCTGTTGCGAGAATTCTTCCCGCAGCTTGGCGTAGCTGTTGTTGTCGGCGTGATCGAGTTGTTGCTTCACCGACTTCAGGCGTTTTTCCAGGTCCCGCAGACGCTCGTCCAGATCCTCGGCACTGAACTGACGCGACTGCGCCAAGGCCCCGGCCAATTCATCGTGAGCATCCTTGGCCGCCAGCAGTTGCTGCTCCAGCACCTTGACGTCATCCACCAGGGCGAAGCGATGCTTGAGCACCGACAGTTCACCGAGCCAGCGCTGAATGCCGCTGATTTCCCGCTCCAGGCGCATCAGCTCCTGAGTGCCGCCGCGCTGGTCGTTCTGCAGAGCGTCTTGCTCGTTGCGGTAATGCTCGGCCTGGATCGTCAGCTCTTCCTTGCGCGCACTGGCGTAGTCCGACCAAGTGCCCAACAACGAATCCAGCAGCGGCGACAGGCGATGCAGTTTGCCCCGCAGGATTTCCCGCTGTTTCACGCCATTGGACAGCGCTTCCACCAGCGGCCCGGCGGCTACCAATGAGTTGTAGTCCTGCTCCATGCGTCGTACATCACGGAAGGCTTCTTCACACGCCGCGATGTAATCGACACTGCCGGAACGCAGGCTGTGTTCGAAGGCATCCAGGAACAGCTGCTTCAACTTGGCCGCGGTAATTTCCCGCATGTGCAGCAAGTTGATAAACAGCGCCCGGAAGGTCTTCAGGCTCTGCTCGCTGGTGGAGCGCAGCGGAATCAGGGTCAGGTCCAGCGGGATCGACGTGTGGCCGCCCACCAGCAAACGCCGCAGTTCATCCGGCTTCAGCTCGTAGGCCTTCAGGCCTTCACGCTCAAGGTTGGTGAACAGCTCTTTCTGGCGCAGGCAGGTGTCGTTCTTCTGGTAGTGAGCCAGGTCCAGCTTGCCCGCATAGGCAAAGAACTGGTGACCGAAACCACCGCCCGGGCCGCGACCGACCACGCCGATCACGTGCGGGCCATGGGGCAGGGCCACTTCCACCAGGATGTAGCTGGTGTCGGTAGCAAAGTAGAAACGCCGGGATTGCTCCAGGGTGTACTTGCCGAAACTCATGTCCGACATGCGCGCCAGAATCGGGAACTGCAAGGCGTTGATCGACGCTGATTTACCGAGGTTGTTCGCGCCATACACCGACAAGGGCTCTTCCAGCGGGAACAAACCCAGGCTGTAACCGGCAGTGTTCAAAAGGGCGAAGCGGCGAATGCCGTAGCGTTCCTTGCTCATGCGTCGGTCTCCTGTTCTTCGGCAATGGCACGGGCCATGGCGTCTTCTTCGCTTTCTTCTGCGAAGTCACTCAAGTCCAGCGGGTCATCGGTCTTCAGCAGTTTTTCATCGCTGTCTTCGTCGATGATCACCGGGGCCGGCAATGGCAACACGCTGTGGATACTCGCGGCGAGGTCACGGTCTTGCTGCACCGAGAGACACACATCGAGGAAGCGGTGCATCGGCGGCAGGAAGCGGTAGATACCGTTCTCTTCACTGGCAAAACCGAGCTGGGTCATGCGGCGCATGATTTTTTCTTCCAGTTCCTCAACGGTTGTCACTTCAGCCTGGATAAACAGGTCGCGGTACTTTTCCAGCAACGACGGCAGCTCATCTCGGCCCAGGCTGCCACCGTCAAGCACAGCGATCGGGTCGCGGCCCTGGTCGGCCAGGTGTTCGACGATGATGAAGGTGAACAACGCCAGGCGTTGGGCGGTCTTGTTGACCTGCGCGGCGGCCACGGCGGAGTCCGGTACGAAGTAGTAGAAGCCGCGTGTGTCGCACACCAGCTCAAAGCCCAGGGCCTTGAACAGCGTGCGGTACTGGTCCTGGAAGTTCGACAGTTGGGCGTACAGCTCCGGGTCGCGCCGGCTGACGTGGTAACCCTTGAACAGCTCGCGAAAGATCGGCGCCAACTGGGACAGTTCGGATAGATCAAGTTGCATGCGAAGTCCTTACATAAGCAATGCTCGCAGAATTCTCGGCAGAGTCAGGCGTGGCCGGGAGCAGGGCGAATGAGCGCAGGCTGACCTGGTGCTCGTGAGTGTGGTAATCCCGTCGTTCCAGACGTTCGCGCTTGAAGCGTTTCTCCCGCGAGAGGCGTGAGAACCAGTACAGCAACTCGTCGGTTGCGCCGTCCGGTTCCTGCTCCAGCAGCCAGGTCATCAGGTCGGGCATCGGCAGCGCGTCTTCGCAGCGTTCGAGCATCTCCTTGACCGTGCGCGGTGCGCGAGGGGCTTCGCCCTTGTGGGACTTGTGCGCCTTGGGAAAACGCGCCGGTTTCGGCTCGAAATTGGCCAGGGCGTACACGTAGGCTTCGACCTGGCTGGCACTGCCAAGGAAGGTGCTTTGCGGCCGGGTGAACATCGGCATCGCCGCTTGCGGCACCGCGTCCAGGCCCTTGCGGCGAATCGCTGACAAGGCCAGCGCCGCGCCACGGGTCACGGCGTTGTGCCGGCGCGCTTCTTCACGCAGCGGCAGCAGCAGTTCGCGGGCGTGACGCAAGGTCAGCTGGGCGCTGGTCTGCATTTCGAGGATGCGCGCGTGGGTGCGCAGCAGCATGTCGTCGTCCACCAGGTGGCCGAGGCGCTGCTGTTCGGTAAGCATGCGCAACAGCACGTTCTCGACCTTGCGCACGCCTTGTTCGAAGGCGCCGTCGGCATTCACCAGTTGAATCATCGGTTCGACGTATTCGTCCCAGGTCGCGAGGACTTCGGCGTAGCGCTGGCGCAACGGGATCTGCCGGTCGCTGGTCTTGGCGCGGTCGGCCACGGCCGCGAGGGCTTGTTCGTCGTTGGCGAGTTTTTTCAGCACATCGCGCACGCGCATGTCCAGCAGGCGCAATTGGCGCGCCAGGTCATGGCCATCACGGATGTCGAAGGCGTCCTGGATATAACCCGCCAGGCGCTCAAGGTGGCGCAGGTAGGCTTCGATTTCCAGGCACAGGCCTAGCCGGTGCTCCTTGCGAAGATAAGCCAGGAAGTCGTGGATCTGCGCATTGAGCTCGAAACGGTTCGGGCTCTTGGCGACAGGCACCAGGATATCCAGGCGAATCCACACGTCCAGCAGGCTGGTGATGTCCTGTGGCGTGCTGTCCAGTTGTTGGGCGGCCAGTTGGGCGCGCAGTTCGCTGAGGCTCAGAGTGCCTTGGTCGAAGTGTTCGCACAGTGGCTCAAGCAGGGCCCAGTGTTCGGCGAGGGCGCGCAAGACGCGCTTGGGTTCGATCATCGGAATGGCCGGCTGGTTAGCGATTAAAAGCAGCGATTGTACTGCATCGGGGGTGGGATTTATCCACAGCCGGTCGTGAGGCACCCACTTGCACGATCAACTGCGGGCGATCTTCGTCGAAGGGCGGTAGAATCCCCGTTCTTTAGTTATCCACAAGTGGCCGACCTTTGCTTATCGAGTCCCGACGTCGCGCTTACTTGACCGCCATGCAGGTGGTCAACTGGCTGCCGCGCACTGAATTACCGTTCGCCGCACCCTCGCGGCCCGAGCTGCTGGAGGCCCCGGAACCGTTCGAGGCTTTCGAGCCTTCGGGTGAGGAGGCGGCGGCGCCCGTGCCGCTGGTCAAGCCTGTGGCTGAAACCCCGGTGGTTCGGCCAAAGGTCGAAGTCCCCCGCCCGTCGCCGGTTGCCAAGCCGGTCGTCGCCGAGGACGCGCCTGCCGTGGCCAAGGCCCCGGTCGTGCCGCCGCCGCGCTTTGCCCTGCAACTGCTGCGGGCCGGGCGTTGCCTGTTGCTGGTGGAGTTGCCGACCGGCGAGCGCTTCCAGACCCGTGACCCGGCCTATCTGCTGCTCAAGGACATGTTGCGCGCCGCCGGCCTGCCCGACAGCCCGCAAATCGTCGGCGAGCCGGTACGCTGGCCGCTGCTGGCTCGGGGCACCATGGACCAGGGGCCGGAAGCCGCGCGGGATTTTGTGCAAGGTTTCGTCTCGGCACGGCTGGAAGACGAACCCTGCGTATGCCTGTGGCTGATCGGCCTGCCCGCCGTGCGTTTTGCCGGCGAGGCCGACGCCGAGGCCTGGTACCGCGAACTGCAGGTCGAAGGTCTGGGCTCCGTCTGGGCCTTGCCGGGCCTGGAACTATTAATGGAAGAGCCACAGCGTAAGGCTGATGTCTGGCAAGCCATGCGCCGGCTGATGGCGCGCTGGAAAAGTACCGATGAGTGAAGCTTTATCCTTCCGCCCGATGACCGAGGCGGACCTCGACGCTGTACTGAAGATCGAATACGCAGCGTTCAGCCACCCCTGGACCCGCGGGATTTTTCTCGATGGGCTGGGCAAGTACCAGATCTGGCTGATGTTCGAAGGTGAGCAGCAGGTGGGCCACGGGGTGGTGCAGATCATCCTCGATGAAGCGCATTTGCTGAACATCACCGTCAAGCCGGAAAACCAGGGTCGTGGCCTGGGTTTGAGCCTGTTGGAACATCTGATGTCCCGGGCCTACGAGGCCAAGGCGCGGGAATGTTTCCTGGAAGTGCGCGACAGCAATACCGGCGCGTTCCGGCTGTATGAGCGTTACGGTTTCAACGAAATTGGCCGCCGGCGGGACTATTACCCCGCCGTCGGTGGTCGTGAAGATGCGGTCGTGATGGCCTGCACCCTGGTCGACTAAACACAGGGCCTAATGTGGGAACGGGCTTGCTCGCGAAGGCGGTGGTTCAGTCGCCAGATGTATTGACTGACACACCGTATTCGCGAGCAAGCCCGCACACACATTTAGTTCAGCAGAGTGTCAGCGGTTGCCGTCTACTGGATCGATATCGGCCAGCTCGGCCTCATCCAGGCCATTGCCGCCGCCAATCTCGTCTTCATCGACGATGCTCAGGTCCCAATCGGCCTGTCCATCTTCACCTTCTTCCCGCGCATCCCGCGCACCATCTTCGCGGATCAGCGTTTCCGGGCTCATGTCATCATCGGTTGATTCATGATCAGCGGTGGAGGCCCCAGTCATCCCGGCTTCGCGCACCCGTTCGTCGGGCATCAGATGCTCGCGTTCGCGAGGTGGAATCTCGTCGCCGATCTCCGCCGTCGGCTCTTCCTCGTCAAAATTCAGTTCGTGCATCGAACCCATGCGGTCTTCGTTATCATCAATCGGCTCGGGTTGGGTGGCGCCGAAAGGACGTCGTGAATCAGTCATGGCGATTCCTCATACTGTGGGGCTTATAGTGTGTGGACAGGCATGGCTCCCCAAGATTCAAGTAATTGCCCGCCGGCTATCTTTAATTTCCGGCGTGACCCGGATGGGCGGTCGTCTGTCAAAGCTGCGCATCATTCCTGAGGCTTTCCCTGATGAACGAACTACAAGACCTGCTTGATAACAACGAACGCTGGGCGGATGCGATCAAACAGGAAGATCCCGAATTCTTCGCCAAGCTCGCCCGCCAGCAAACCCCGGAATACCTGTGGATCGGCTGTTCCGACGCCCGCGTACCGGCCAACGAGATCGTCGGCATGCTGCCTGGCGACCTGTTTGTGCATCGCAACGTGGCTAACGTGGTGCTGCACACCGACCTCAATTGCCTGTCGGTGATCCAGTACGCGGTCGACGTGCTCAAGGTCAAACATATCCTGGTCACTGGCCACTATGGCTGTGGCGGTGTGCGCGCCTCGATGCAGGACAACCAGTTGGGCCTGATCGACGGCTGGCTGCGCACCATCCGTGACCTGTACTACGAAAACCGCGACGTGCTGGCCCAGTTGCCTACGGAAGAGGAACGCGTAGACCGCCTGTGCGAGCTGAACGTGATCCAGCAAGTGGCCAACGTCGGGCACACCAGCATTGTGCAAAACGCCTGGCACCGCGGGCAGAGCCTGTCGGTTCACGGCTGTATCTACGGGATCAAGGACGGTCGCTGGAAAAGCCTGAACACCACCATCAGTGGTTTCGAGCAGTTACCGCCGCAATACCGCCTGCGCCCGCTGGGTGCGGTTTAAGGGCTTTTGCGTTTGCGCCACTGCTCCATGAACTGTTGACCCTCGGTGTTCAGCGGCTCGTTCATGCCGGTGATCCATCCCCGGCAGTTGAGTTCGCCACATTGGCAGCGAAACTGTCGGAACAACACTTCCTCGGTGTGGGCGTAATCCATGGTCAGCAGGGCGCCTGCGGGCACTGGCTGAACGGACCACAGTTCCAGGTACGTCATGTCGAGAAACACGTTCGGGTTGCACGAGTGCGACAGCAGACCGCTGAACCACGGGTCGTACAAGTGGATTCGCGAGGATATCTGCACCGTATGCAGGCGCCGCTCACTCAGGGCATAGCCGGACACCTTGGCGATGCACAGACGGCTGTCAAAGGCGACGCGGGTCTTGATGCCATCGCCTGAGCCGTCCCGGGCACGCACCACTTCGTAGTCGCGGGCGCGGGGGTAGGCGTGTTCGGCGAGCACGGACGCAAACGGGTAAAGACAGTCACTCACAACGGTTTTAGCCTGATCCATGGCTTGAGTTTTCATGACTCTCCAAGAGGGGCTGCATCGACCTGCCGAGGGTGTCTGGACTGCCAGTCTTGCAGCGGATGGGCACGGCTCAAGCCTCGCCTAAGCGGGAGCCGATTTCTACTGTCAAATCTGACAGTAGAAATCGGCTATTTTTTCTGTACGAAAACGCCCTCCTTGCAGCTTGTGTCAAAGCGCCGGTGCATCAACCGACGATGCTGGCACTGTGCCCTTCAATTGCCTTAGCTGAGTTTTGATCGCCGGTTGGGCGCACTTGGCGTTCGCTTGTTCGGGCGTCAGTTCGCGGATCGATGTGTAGAACAGTTCGCAGGTCTGCTCCTTGCGTGTTACCTGCCAGGTGTTCATGCAGCCCTTGAGCTGCACATTCGGATCGCTGGCGGGTTTCTGGCCCATGGAGGCCTGCCAGCAGGCGGCGCTCAAATCCTGGCCCATCACCTTCAAACCGGCCTCATCGGCCTTTTGCTCGTCACCGTCATAAGTGTCGGGGTTGGCGGCGTACCAGATGTAGCTCGGGTGATTGGCCCCCAGCACGGCGACCTTGCTGCCATCGACCGGACTGATCTGCGCCAGGCCCAACACACCTACGGTTTGCCCGTATTGCTGCTTGATCCAGCTGCGCACTGGCGCCCCGAAGGCCACCATCGGCAGTGCGCCGCCCGCGTGCAGGCTCAGCTCCTTGACCATGCGCGTCTGGTAGTCGGAGAAGTAACCGTACACGCCTTCCAGGTCCTTGCCCGCGGTGGCGGGGGCGGCGATCGGGGCGATATCGATGATGGTCTGGTATTCCGGCGTCTGGGTTGCCGGGATGCCGTTGGCCGTGAGCAGGGTCGCCCAGCGGTCGGTGGTGGCCGACTCCAGGTAGTCCTGGAAGTGGGTCAGTGAGTAATCCGGCGGGAAGTGCAGCAGTTCGATGCTCTTGCGGTTTTCCAGGGCCATGCCCAGCGGCAGGAACAGGTACCAGTTGAACTGCCACTTGCCATCGCCATTGAGTTTGCTGGCGCCCTGGTAAGCCAGGTCGGCGGTGTCGAGCAAGGTGGTCAGCGGCTGGCCATAACCGTCCGGTACGCCGCTGAAGGTGGCAAGCACCTGGTCATGCTCGGTTTTTACGCTGACTTTGCCTCGGCTGTAACCGTCTCGTTGCAGGCTTTGGTTCAGGTAGTGCTCGACGGTCTGCTCCAGCGTCCAGGGACGAAAGCAGATGACGTTGCAATTGTTCGGGTACGCGAACAGCTGGGTGACCCGTTGCGGGGTACCCAGCGGTACGGTGACGTCAGCGTGTACGACCGCACTCAAGGTCAGTGCGGCCAGGGTGAAGGACAACCTGGTGAGTTTAAACATGGATGGTTCCCTGTCAGCGAAAGCCCGTCTGCGCGGGGTGAATGCCCACCCTCACACAGTAGCGGTTGACCGGGAAAAGCGCGTAGAAAAACTGCGCGCTTGTCGCTTTTGAGCAAGAGCGTCTACACCTTGAAGTGCAGCGCGTTGGTCAGGTCACCCATAGGTTTCTGGCCACGTGCGACCATCGATTCGTCCCGCAGCTTGATGCCATCGAGTTTCTCCAGCTGGAACACCCGGGTGATCAGGCGCAGGATCGACGCCGTGTCATACACCGTATGGTCCACCGTGCGCTTGCGTGCGAACGGTGAAATCACCAGCGCCGGAATGCGCGTGCCCGGGCCCCAGCGGTCGCCTTTTGGCGGTGCCACGTGGTCCCACCAGCCGCCGTTCTCGTCGACGGTGATGATCACCACCATGTTTTTCCACTGCGGGCTTTCCTGCAGCATCTTCAACGTACGGGTGATATGCCGGTCGCCCGAAGCCACATCGGCGTAACCGGCGTGCATGTTCAGGTTGCCCTGGGGTTTGTAGAAACTCACCGCCGGCAGCGTGCCGGCCTGGGCGTCGGCCATGAAGTGGTTGGTGCTCGGGTCGTCGCCCAGGCCACCATCGCGCAGGCGTTTCTTGCGCTCTACCGGGTTTTCCGGACCTTGCTGCTTGAAGTAGTTGAACGGCTGGTGGTGGTACTGAAAGCTCGGGATCTTCGGAATCGCTACCGAATCTTTGTGCTCATCAATCGTCGCCTGCCACGCGCCGCCGTACCAAGCCCAGTCGACGTTCTTCTTCGACAGCTTGTCGCCGATGTGCTCGTGGGATTGTGGCACCAGTACGCTGGGCAGGTCCGGCTTGGCGTAGTCCGGGCGTTCCGGGTCGCGGATCCAGGTGGGCCAGTAGGGCGGCGCCATGGTGTTCACCGCATAGCCATCCGGGGTCAATGCGCTCGGACCGAATTGCGGCGGGCCGGTCATCGCGCTGGCCGGGGATTTGTCCAGCGGCTTGAGGCGTGTGTCGGTCGGGTCATCGCTTTGCAGCGTAGCGATCTGCGACTTGGCCACCGAGTTGGCGGCGTCCGGGTAAAACGGCACCTGGGCGCTGATCAAGTACTGGTGGTTGAGGTACGACCCGCCAAAGGCGCCCTGGAAGAAGTTGTCGCACAGCACAAATTCCCTGGCCACATCCCACAGGCGCAGGGAATAGCGGGTTTGCGGGTAATGGCCGAAGGTCAGCGCGCCCGAGTCGGCCCAGGCGACGAAACGGTCGTTCTTGCCGCCGTTGATCTGCATCTGGTTTTGATAGAACACGTGCCACAGGTCGCGGGTGACCAGGGCCAGCGGCAGGTCTTCACCGTCCGGGCCTTTCAACGCGAAAGGCGCGTTGGGCAGGTGTTGCTGATATTGGGAGGCGCTGGGGTAGATCACCCCGTCGATGGTCTGCGGGCCCAACTGGGTCACGCCGCCCCACACTTCAGGCAAGGTGTCCAGCAGGCTGCCGTCACGGTCGTGTTGCTGGTAGTCGGCGGGCTTGAGCGCGGAGAGCGGGCTCTCCACGCCGGGGAAGTCGGCAAAAAGATTGTTGAAGCTGCGGTTCTCGCCGTAGATCACCACTACGTTTTTCACGTTGTCGTGCAGGGCCTTGTCCAGTTCTGCAGGAGTCAGTTCGCGGTCGACCGGCGGGCCCGGCTGCTCAGCTGTGCCGCCGCAGGCGCTCAGGGTGGCTCCGACCCCCAGTACCGCCGCACCACCCAGAAAACGCCGACGGCTAGTGTCTATTGGCGGCTTTTCAGCATTATCGGAAGAAGGGCGATCTTGGTGCTCGTCACTCATTACTGGGGATCCCTACTGGATAGTTGTTGCAATATGTTTCGCGGAAACGGTATCAGCGGATTGTGACGGATGGAAGACACAAGTGGGATGACGCCAGCATGTTTACCCATCCCAAGCACTGCTAGACTGGCACGATATTGCATGCATCGAGGTGAATCATGAAACCTTCAACCGCCCTTGATCTCAAGAGAGTGGCCGTGCGTGAAGTGGTCGGGCGCTTTCGCACCTCCAATCCCAGGGTATTCGGCTCTGTTTTACTCGGTACCGACAAAGAGGGCAGCGATCTCGATTTGCTGGTTGATGCACTTCCGGGTACCACGCTTTTTGACCTTGGCGGGCTTCAAGTTGAGTTGGAGGATTTGTTGGGGGTCAACGTTGACTTGCTGACGCCTGGCGACCTGCCATTGAAGTTTCGTGCCCAAGTCTTGGCAGAGGCCAGGCCTGTATGACGTCAAATCGTATTGGTGATTACCTGGAGCACATACGCCAGGCATCATCTGACGCGATTACCTTTGTCGACGGTTTGAGCAAGCCTGAGTTTTTTGAAGACAAGCGTACTCAGCAAGCCGTGATCATGAGTTTGGTCATCATCGGCGAAGCGTCGACCAAAATAATGGATCAACATCCAGAGTTTGCAGCTGCCCAACCGCAGGTGCCTTGGCGCAGTATGCGAGGGATGCGCAACCGGATTGCCCATGGTTACTTCGATATAAATCTTGAAGTGGTATGGGACACGGTCCAGCACGCGCTACCTGAGCTGCTGAGCAACCTGCCAGCCGCACCCGCCTGAAGAGCGGGTGCAGCTTCGGAAAATTAAGGCATCACCGGCGGTAAATATTTAAGCGTCGTGCCCAACGCCCACAGCAAAAACAGCACCAGCGGCGTATGCACCAGCAACTGCACGAACGAAAAGCCGATCAAGTCCCGCGCCTTCAACCCAAGCACGCCCAGTAGCGGCAGCATATAGAACGGGTTGATCAGGTTCGGCAGCGCTTCGGCGGCGTTGTAGATCTGCACCGCCCAGCCCAGGTGATATTCCAGGTCATTGGCGACCTGCATCACGTACGGCGCCTCGATGATCCACTTGCCGCCGCCCGACGGGATAAAGAAGCCCAGCACCGCCGAGTACACACCCATCAACAGCGCGTAGGTGTCGTGGGACGCAATCGAGGTGAAGAAGGTCGAAATATGATGCGCCAGGGTCGCGCCGTCACTGCCTTTCACCACGGTCATCAGCGCGGCAATCGAGCCATATAGCGGGAACTGGATCAGCACCCCGGTGGTGGTGGGTACCGCACGGGCCACTGCATCGAGAAAACTGCGCGGACGCCAGTGCAGTAGGGCACCGACCATCAGGAACAGGAAGTTATAGGTGTTCAGCCCCGAGATTGCGCTGATCGCCGGCTTGGTCGAGAACTCGTGGAACAACCACCCGGCCGCCAGCAACGCCAGCAGGATGGTCAGCAACGGGCTGTGTTCCAGCCATTCGCCCGGGCGCGTCGGCGGTTGCGGCTTGGGCAGGTTGAAAGCCGGGTCGACACCGCAGGCCTTGGCGTCACGGGCGGAGTTCGGCCCGGGCGCGGTGGCGTAGGCGATGATCAGCGAGACCACGATCAGCGCCAGCAACAGCACGCCGGACTGCCACAGAAAGATGGTGTCGGTGAACGGGATCATCCCGGTGATCGACAGAATCGACGGCGGCAAACTGGCCGGGTTGGCCTGCAACTGCGCTGCCGACGACGACAGCCCCAGCGCCCAAACGGCACCGAGACCGAGGTAGGCCGCAGCACCGGCCGCGCGATAGTCCATGCGCAAATCCGTACGACGGGCCAGTGCACGCACCAGCAAACCGCCGAACACCAGGGACAATCCCCAGTTGAGCAACGAGGCGACCATCGAAATCAGCGCCACCCACGCCACCGCAGAGCGGCCGTTCTTCGGGATGCGCGCCAGGCGGTCGATGAGTTTCACGGCGGGAGGGGAGCTGGCGACCACGTAACCGCCAATCACCACAAAGGCCATTTGCATGGTGAACGGGATCAAACTCCAGAAACCGTCACCAAAGGCCTTGGCGGCCTCGGTCGGCGCGGCGCCCATGCTCAGGGTCGCCACCGCGACAATGATCACGGCGAGGGCGGCAAACACCCAGGAGTCCGGAAACCAGCGCTCGGCGAAGTTTGAACAACGCAGGGCGAATCGGGCGTAGCGGCTGTCTTCGATAGCATCGGCCACGTTCAGTACCTCTATTTGTATTTATTATGGGGGGCGGCAGTTTTGCTGCATGTTCCTCTACGGCTATTCATTTGGGAATGTAGTTATCTTCATTGATCAATGAGTAAAGCAAATATATCCAGCGTGATTGCCATCACTCGGCCCAGCTCATAACCTGCATTCCATTTCGTTTGTCTGCCGAGCTTTCACATGACTGCCACCTCTTATCCACAGGCGCAGCGTTTCTCCCGCTCCGACTACAAAACCCTGGGCCTGGCCGCCCTGGGCGGGGCCCTGGAAATCTACGACTTCATCATCTTCGTATTTTTCGCGCTGACCCTCAGCCAGCTGTTCTTCCCGCCGGAAATGCCCGAGTGGCTGCGTCTGCTGCAAAGCTTCGGCATCTTCGTCACCGGCTACCTCGCGCGCCCGCTGGGCGGGATCCTGATGGCGCACTTCGCCGATCACCTGGGGCGCAAGCGGGTGTTCAGCCTGAGCATCCTGATGATGGCGCTGCCGTGCCTGCTGATCGGGATCATGCCCACCTATGCACAAATCGGTTATTTCGCGCCGTTGATCCTGCTGGCGCTGCGCATCCTCCAGGGCGCGGCGGTGGGCGGGGAAGTGCCCAGCGCCTGGGTGTTTGTCGCCGAACACGCCCCGGATAACCATCGCGGCTATGCCCTCGGCTTCCTGCAAGCCGGGCTGACTTTCGGCTACCTGCTCGGCGCGCTGACCGCGACACTGCTGGCGCAAGTCTTCACCCCGGCAGAAATCCTCGACTACGCCTGGCGCTTCCCGTTCCTGCTGGGCGGCGTGTTTGGTGTGATCGGTGTCTGGTTGCGCCGCTGGCTGAGTGAAACCCCGGTATTCCTCCAGATGCAGGCCCGCCGCCAAGCCGGCGCCGAACTGCCCCTGCGTACCGTCTTGCGAGAGCACCGAAGCGCGCTGCTGCCGGCGATGATCCTCACCTGCGTACTCACCTCGGCGGTCGTGGTGCTGGTGGTCATCACCCCGACCATGATGCAGAAAACCTTCGGCATGAGCCCCAGCCACACCTTCGCCTTGAGCGCGCTGGGCATCGTGTTCCTGAACATCGGTTGTGTGCTGGCCGGGCTGCTGGTGGACCGCATCGGTGCCTGGCGCGCGGTGTTGGTCTACAGCCTGTTGCTGCCGGTGGGGATTGCCGTGCTGTATGCCAGCCTGATTGCCGGCGGCGTATGGCTGGGCGCGGCGTATGCGATTGCCGGATTGAGTTGTGGGGTGGTGGGCGCGGTGCCGTCGGTGATGGTCAGCCTGTTCCCGGCGCAGGTGCGGGTGTCGGGAATCTCCTTCACTTGCAACATTGCGTATGCGCTGTGGGCGAGTACCACGCCGCTGATGTTGATCGCACTGATGCCCACCAGCCCGTGGATCTGCGTGGGATATTGCGTGGTGATGGGCGCGGTGGGTGCAGTGAGTGCGGCGTATTTTGGCAAGCGCCAACCCACCTGATCGTTCCCACGCTCTGCGTGGGAACGCCTCCCTGGACGCTCCGCGTCCGCTCTTGTGACGCGGAGCGTCACGGAATGCATTCCCACGCGGAGCGTGGGAACGATCATCAGGTCAGGAAGTGCCACATCAGCAGCGTGCCGACCAAACCGACCACCGACACAATGGTCTGCAACACCGACCACACCCAGATCGTCTGCTTCAACTGCAAGCCGAAGTACTCGCGCACCATCCAGAAGCCGGCGTCGTTGACGTGGCAGAAGAACACCGAGCCGGCACCAATCGCCAGGGCAACCAGTGAGCTTTGCGTCGCCGCCAACCCCGCCATCATCGGCGCCAGAATGCCCGCCGTGGTGGTCGTGGCAACGGTCGCCGAACCGGTGGCCTGACGCAGCGCCACGGCAATCAACCAGGCCAGCAGCAGGTACGGCATGTGTGCGCCTTCGGCCACCTTGCTGATGGTCTGGCTCACGCCGGCATCCAGCAGGGTTTGCTTCAACCCGCCGCCCGCGCCTATGGTCAGCAACAGCACCGCGATCGGCGCCAGCGCCTTGCGCAAGGTATTGCCGACATCGGCCCGGGGCATGCCGCTGGCCCAGCCCAGGCAAATCACTGCGGCAATCACCGCCAGGCCCAGCGCGATCAACGGCTCACCGAGGAATTTCAAGGTCAACGCCACCGGGCTTTCCGGCGACATGGCGACCTTGGCCAAGGTGCTGCCGAGCATCAGGATCACCGGCAACAGAATGATCAGCAGCGACACACCAAAGCTCGGCTGGCGCGGGGCCTTGGGCGGTGCACTGAACAGCGCGCCAATGTCGGCCGGCTCGTCCACGTGCATGCGCTTGGACAGCCAGTTGCCGTACAACGGGCCCGCCAGAATCACGGCCGGTACCGCCAGGCAGAAGCCCAGCAACATGGTCAGGCCCAGGTCGGCGTGCAACGCGCCCACCGCAATCAGCGGGCCCGGATGCGGCGGCATCAAGGCGTGCAGGGTGGTCATGCCCGCCAACGCCGGGATCGCGATTTTCAGCAGCGGCTGGTTCGAACGCTTGGCCATCACAAAGATGATCGGCACCATCATCACCAGGCCCACTTCGAAGAACAGCGGCAAGCCAATCACCATCGCCACCAGCGCCATCACCCAGGGCAACGACTTGCCCTTGCCCAGCCCGAGCAGGGTGGTGGCGATACGGTCGGCAGCGCCGGACTCGGCCATCAACGCGCCGAGCATCGAGCCCAGGGCAATGATGATCCCGGCTTCACCGAGGATCGCCCCGGCGCCTTTGCTGAACGCCTTGGCCACTTCTTCCGGCGGCAAGCCGGCGCCGACACCGGCGATAAACGTGCCGATCAGGATCGACAGGAAGGGCGGCAGCTTGGTCGCGCTGATCAACACAATGATGCTGGCGATGGCCAGTAATACGCAGAACATGAGGCGGGTGTCGTGAACCATCCACGCGGCAGTCGATAACTCCAAAACGGGACTCCTTATCGAACAGGTTGGCTAATATGTTTCTTTTTGTTTCCTGCTCGAAAAGCATACCTGATACAACGGTTCCAGAGCGTTCATGTTCAATTTTGGTGCGCATGGCGTAACGTCCAGCTGACGGCGGGATGACAATTTCGCAACCCATGCCGGTGGTTTTGGCCTATAGCTCTATGATCAACCAGACCACGACCCACGAGGACATTTCATGAGTGCAGGACACAGCCACGCCCAAGTACGCGCCGGCCACGAACGCAAGTTATGGATGGCCCTGGGGCTGACCTCAAGTTTCATGATTGCCGAGGTGATCGGCGCCTTTATCACTGGCAGCCTGGCGCTGTTGTCCGACGCCGCGCACATGATGACCGACGCCCTGGCCCTGGCAATTTCCCTGGTGGCGATCCAGGTGTCCAAGCGCGCCGCCGACCGCAAGCGCACCTTCGGCTATGCGCGTTTCGAGATCCTGGCGGCGGCGTTTAATGCGCTGCTGCTGTTCGGCGTGGCGTTCTACATCCTGTATGAGGCCTATCAACGCCTGCAGGCGCCCGCCGAAATCCAGTCCACGGGCATGCTGGTGATCGCGGTGCTGGGGCTGATCGTCAACCTGATTTCCATGCGATTGCTGAGTGCGGCCAGCGGCGAAAGCCTGAATGTGAAGGGCGCGTACCTGGAGGTCTGGAGCGACATGCTCGGCTCCGTCGGCGTGATCATCGCGGCGCTGGTGATCATGTACACCGGCTGGGGCTGGGTGGATTCAGTGGTGGCGGCAGCGATTGGCTTCTGGGTGTTGCCGCGCACCTGGACACTGCTCAAGGAAAGCATGAACGTGCTGCTGCAAGGTGTGCCGGACGGAATCGATATCGACAAGGTGGAACAGGCGATTCGCGGCGTTCCCGGCGTCAAGGACGTGCACGATCTGCATATCTGGGCCCTCACCAGCGGCAAAAATGTGCTGAGCACTCACTTGGTGGCGGATTCGGCGCAAGGCACCGAGCAACAGATCCTCAGCCAGGTGACGGAGTTACTGCATGAACAATTCGATATTTCCCACGCCACGATCCAGATCGAAGGCGAAGGTTTTCAGCATGACGAGCACGACGAGGTGCACGCCTGACCGTCATTCACGGTCTTCCAGCACATAACCCACGCCGCGCAAGGTATGGATCAACTTGCGCTCGAACGGGTCATCGATCTTCGCCCGCAGGCGGCGGATCGACACTTCCACCACATTGGTGTCGCAATCAAAGTTCATGTCCCACACGAACGAGATGATCTGCGTGCGGGACAGCACCACGCCGCTCTGGCGCATCAGCAGGTGCAGCAGGGCGAATTCCTTGGTGGTCAGGTCGATGCGCTGCAAGCCGCGAAATGCCCGGTGGCGGCCCTGATCCAATTCCAGGTCAGCCACCCGCAACACATCCGGCACCGGCGAGTGCACGCTACGGCGCATCAAGGTACGCACTCGAGCGAGCAATTCGGGGAATTCAAACGGCTTGACCAAGTAGTCATCGGCGCCCAGGTCCAGGCCCTTGATCCGGTCGGCGAGGCGGCCCTGGGCGGTCAGCATCATGATCCGCGTGCTGCTGTTCTGGCGAATGCGTTGCAACACATCCCAGCCATCCATCAGCGGCAGATTGACGTCGAGCATCACCAGGTCATAGGCGTGCTGGCGGGACAAATGCAAGCCGTCGGCACCGGTGGCGGCACAGTCGACGATATAGCCACTTTCACTCAATCCCTGATGTAAATAATCGGCGGTTTTAGGTTCGTCTTCGATGACCAGAATACGCATGTCGGGGATCCCGCTGGGCAGTGGAAAGTTGCCGGGAGCTTAAAGCAAAAGCCCGCGCCAGAGCCGTTGCTAACGGATTTGTAATGTTCTGGCCACTCCTCTGATAAGTACTGAAAGTTACATTGCCCACCTGTTAATTCATGGGCATGGAACTCTGGTTATGCCAACTTTTATAAGCACGTTCATTGGGCCCGCCGTTCTATTGCTGATGACGGTTCAGGGCGTCAATGCGCAAACCCTGACCCTCGAATCGGCCCTGCAAACCGCCTTCGCCAACAACCCGGATATGGCCGCTGCACAGTGGGAAATCGACATCGCCCAGGGCGGTCGCCAACAGGCCGGTTTGATCCCAAACCCGGTCGCCTCCTGGGATGCCGAAGACACCCGTCGCAATTCGCGCACCACCACCGTCAAGCTGAGCCAGACCCTGGAACTGGGCGGCAAGCGCGGCGCACGGATTGATGTCGCCACCCGCGCCCAGGAAGCCGCCGCACTGACCTTGGAGCAGCGCCGCAACGGGCTGCGTGCGGATGTTATCGACGGTTACTACGGCGCGCTTCGGGCCCAGGAACGTCTCGACCTGGCTCAGCGTTCGCTGGCGCTGGCCGAGCGCGGCCTGGTGGTTGCCAACGGTCGCGTCACTGCCGGCAAATCGTCGCCAGTGGAAGCTACCCGGGCCCAGGTGCAGCTCTCGGAAATCCGCCTCGAATTTAACCGCGCGCAGATGGGCCTGACCGACGCCTATCGCCGCCTCGCTGCCAGTACCGGCGCGGCCAGTACCGACTTCCAGGCGGTCGCCACCCAAGCCCAGGCGGCACCTGAACTACCGCCGACCGCGCAGTTGCTCGGGCGCCTTCAGCAAACCGTCGAACTGCGTTTGGCCGAGCTGAAAATCGCCCAGGGTGAAGCGGCCCTGGGCTTGGAAAAAGCCCAGCGCATTCCCGATCTCGACGTGTCCATCGGCAGCCAGTACGACGCCAGCGTGCGTGAGCGGGTCAACGTGGTGGGCGTGTCGATGCCCATCCCGCTGTTCAACCGCAACCAGGGCAACGTGCTCGCCGCCAGTCGCCGTGCCGACCAGGCCCGCGACCTGCGCAACGCCGCCGAACTGCGCCTGCGCACCGAAACCCGCCAGGCCCTGGACCTCTGGCAAACCGCGAATACCGAGGTGCGCTCGTTCAACCAACAGATCCTGCCCGCCGCCCAAAGCGCCGTGGACAGCGCCACCCGTGGCTTCGAAATGGGCAAGTTCAACTTCCTCGAGGTGCTCGACGCCCAGCGCACCTTGATTGCGGCCCGCACCCAATACCTCGCGGCGACCGCCCAGGCCACTGAAGCCTGGGTGCGTATCGAACGGATTTACGGCGACCTCGCCCGGTTTTGAATTTCCAGGAGCATTCCATGAACAACACACAAAGTAGAGCACTGGCGATTGCGCTGGGGCTGATGCTGGCGTGGCCGGCCATCAGCGGTGCGGCAGAGGCGGAAGAAGAAGGCAAACTCGAGCTGACCGAACAGCAGATCCAGGCCGCCGGCATTCAACTTGCCCCGGCGCAATCCCGGCAGATCAGCACCGTGCTTTCACTGCCGGGCGAGGTGCGTTTCGACGAGGACCGCACCTCCCACATCGTCCCGCGTGCCGCTGGCGTAGTGGAGTCGGTGAAGGTCAACCTCGGCCAATCGGTAAAGAAGGGCGAGCTGTTGGCGGTGATCGCCAGCCAGCAGATTTCCGATCAGCGCAGTGAACTGGCAGCCAGTGAGCGCCGGGTTGTGCTGGCCCGCACCACCTTCCAACGCGAACGCCAGTTGTGGCAGGACAAAATCTCTGCCGAACAGGATTACCTGCTGGCGCGCCAGGCGCTGCAAGAGGCAGAAATCGCCCTGAACAATGCTCGGCAAAAGATGAACGCCCTGAGCGGCAGCGCCGTATTGGTCGGCGGCAATCGCTACGAATTACGCGCGCCATTCGACGGCGTGGTGGTGGAAAAACACTTGGGCGTCGGCGAAGTGGTGAGCGAGACCAGCAACGCCTTCACCCTGTCGGACCTGTCCCAGGTGTGGGTCACCTTCGGCGTGTTCCCCAAGGATTTGAACAAGGTCCGAGTCGGCAAACCGGTGAAGGTCACCTCCTCGGAAATGGGCACCGAAGTGCTCGGCACCGTGGCCTATGTCGGCAATTTGCTGGGCGAGCAAACCCGCACGGCCACCGTGCGCGTCACGGTGCCGAACCCCGACGCCTCGTGGCGCCCTGGGCTGTTCGTCTCCGTGCAAGTTGCCACCGACACTTACCAGGCCAAGGTCACGGTCCCGCAGGAAGCGATCCAGACCGTCGAGGACAAACCCTCGGTGTTCGTGCGCACCGGCGACGGCTTCATGACCCGGCATATCGAACTGGGCGTCAGCGAAAACGGTTTCGTCGAAGTCCGCCAGGGCCTCGACGCCGGAGCGCAGGTGGCCACCGTCGGCAGCTTCATCCTCAAGTCCGAGTTGGGCAAGGCCTCAGCCGAGCACGCCCATTGACCCTGCGAGTGATTTCCCATGTTTGAGCGCCTTATCCAATTCGCCATCGAGCAGCGCATCATCGTGTTGCTGGCGGTGCTGTTGATGGCCGGTGTCGGCATCGCCAGTTATCAGAAATTGCCCATCGACGCGGTGCCGGATATCACCAACGTCCAGGTGCAGATCAACTCGGCGGCGGCGGGGTTTTCGCCGCTGGAAACCGAGCAGCGCATCACCTTTCCCATCGAAACCGCCATGGCCGGGCTGCCGGGGTTGCAGCAGACCCGCTCGCTGTCGCGCTCGGGCTTGTCCCAGGTCACGGTGATTTTCAAGGACGGCACCGACCTGTTCTTCGCCCGCCAATTGGTCAACGAACGCTTACAGGTGGCCCGCGAGCAATTGCCGGATGGCATTGAAACCATGATGGGGCCGATTTCCACCGGGCTCGGGGAAATTTTCCTGTGGACCGTGGAGGCGAAAGACGGCGCGCGCAAGGAGGACGGCTCAGGCTATACGCCGACTGATCTGCGGGTGATCCAGGACTGGATCATCAAGCCGCAACTGCGCAATGTGCCGGGCGTGGCCGAGATCAATACCATCGGCGGCTTTGCCAAGGAATACCAGATCGCCCCCGACCCCAAGCGCCTGGCGGCCTACAACCTGACCTTGGGCGACCTGGTCACGGCGCTGGAGCGCAACAACGCCAACGTCGGCGCCGGTTACATCGAGCGCAGCGGCGAGCAATTGCTGATCCGTGCGCCGGGGCAAGTCGGGTCCATCGACGACATCGCCAACATCGTGATCACCACCTCTGACGGTACGCCGATTCGCGTGCGCAACGTCGCCCAGGTCGATATCGGCCGTGAGTTGCGTACTGGCGCCGCCACTGAAAATGGCCGCGAAGTGGTGCTGGGCACGGTGTTTATGCTGATTGGCGAAAATAGCCGCACCGTGTCCCAGGCCGTCGCGAAAAAACTCGAAGAGATCAACCGTTCGCTGCCTGAAGGTGTGGTCGCCGTCACCGTCTACGACCGTACCAACCTGGTGGAAAAAGCCATCAGCACCGTGAAGAAGAACCTCTTCGAAGGGGCACTGCTGGTGGTGGCGGTGTTGTTCCTGTTCCTGGGTAATATCCGCGCCGCGCTGATCACCGCGATGGTGATTCCCCTGGCGATGTTGTTCACCTTTACCGGGATGTTCACCAACAAGGTCAGCGCCAACCTGATGAGCCTCGGCGCGTTGGATTTCGGGATTATCGTCGATGGTGCGGTGGTGATCGTCGAAAACTCCATCCGCCGCCTGGCCCATGCCCAGCAGCGCCACGGGCGATTGTTGACCCGCAGCGAGCGCTTGCATGAAGTGTTCGCGGCGGCCAAGGAGGCGCGGCGCGCGCTGATCTTCGGGCAACTGATCATCATGGTGGTGTACCTGCCGATCTTCGCCCTCACCGGGGTGGCCGGGAAGATGTTCCACCCGATGGCGTTCACCGTGGTGATCGCACTGCTGGGGGCGATGATTTTGTCCGTGACCTTTGTACCGGCAGCGATTGCGCTGTTCGTCACCGGTAAGGTCAAGGAAGAAGAAAACCTGGTGATGCGCACCGCACGTCGCGTCTACGCGCCGGTGCTGGATTGGGTGATGGCGCGCCGCCCGTTGGTGTTCGGCCTGGCGGTGCTGACCATCGTCGTGTCGGGGGCGGTGGCCAGTCGCATGGGCAGCGAATTTATCCCCAGCCTGAGCGAAGGTGACTTTGCCCTGCAGGCCATGCGCGTTCCGGGCACCAGCCTCACGCAATCGGTGCACATGCAGCAACAGTTGGAAAAAACCCTGATGGCCGAAGTGCCGGAAATCGAGCGGGTATTCGCCCGCACCGGCACCGCGGAAATCGCCTCCGACCCGATGCCGCCGAACATCTCCGACAGCTACGTGATGCTCAAGCCCAAGGACCAGTGGCCGGATCCGAAGAAGTCCCGCGAGGCGATCATCGCCGACATCCAACGTGCCAGCGCGATTGTGCCGGGCAGCGTGTATGAACTGTCGCAACCGATCCAGCTGCGCTTCAACGAGCTGATATCCGGGGTGCGCAGCGACGTCGCGGTGAAGGTGTTTGGTGATGACATGGCGGTGCTCAACAAGACCGCCGGGGAAATCGCCGAGACCTTGCAAACCCTCAAGGGCGCCTCGGAAGTGAAGGTGGAACAGACCTCCGGCTTGCCGGTGCTGACCATCAATATCGACCGCGACAAGGCCGCACGTTTTGGCCTGAACGTGGGCGATGTGCAAGACACGATTGCCGTCGCCGTGGGGGGGCGCCAGGCCGGGACGATGTACGAAGGCGACCGGCGTTTCGACATGGTCGTGCGTTTGTCCGACGCCCTGCGTACCGACATCGAAGGCCTGTCGCGGTTGCTGATCCCGATTCCGGCATTGGCGAATAACGCGGCGGGGCAGTTGGGGTTTATCGCGCTGTCGGAAGTCGCCAGCCTGGACCTGGTGCTCGGCCCCAACCAGATCAGCCGCGAAAACGGCAAGCGCCTGGTGATCGTCAGCGCCAACGTGCGTGGGCGGGATATCGGCTCGTTTGTCGAGGAAGCCGGGACTGCCATCGGCACCCAGGTGAAAATTCCTGCGGGCTACTGGACCAGCTGGGGCGGCCAGTTCGAGCAGCTGAAGGAGGCCTCCGAACGCTTGCGCATCGTGGTGCCGGTGGCGTTGCTGCTGGTGTTCGGGCTGTTGTTCATGATGTTCAACAACCTCAAGGATGGGCTGCTGGTGTTTACCGGGATTCCCTTCGCGTTGACCGGTGGGATCATGGCGCTGTGGCTGCGGGATATTCCGCTATCGATCTCGGCGGGCGTGGGCTTTATCGCGTTGTCGGGGGTGGCGGTGCTTAACGGGCTGGTGATGATCGCGTTCATCCGTAGCCTGCGGGAGGAAGGGCGCTCACTGTCGGTGGCGATTAACGAAGGCGCCCTGACGCGCTTGCGCCCGGTGTTGATGACGGCACTGGTGGCGTCGCTCGGGTTTATCCCCATGGCCCTCGCCACCGGCACCGGCGCCGAAGTACAGCGCCCGTTGGCGACGGTGGTGATTGGCGGGATTATCTCGTCGACGCTGCTGACCCTGCTGGTATTGCCGGCGCTGTATCACTGGGCGCATCGGCGTGAGGAACCGGAAGACCGCGTGATGTCTGACCAATAACCTGTGGCGAGGGAGCTTGCTCCCGCTGGGCTGCGCAGCAGCCCCAACACTGGTGACCTATTTTCAGCTGAAAGAATGCGGTGGGCTTTTTAGGGTTGCTGCGCAACCCAGCGGGAGCAAGCTCCCTCGCCACAATGATTTATTGGCAGATAGCGTTGGTGTGAAGAGGAAACACCAGTCGAAACTCAGTGAAACTTTCAGGCAAGCTGCTGACTTCAGCCCGCCCCTGATGCAGCACCATGATCGACCGCACAATCGCCAGCCCCAGCCCGGTGCCACCTTCGGAGCGGGCGCGGCTGCTGTCGACGCGGTAGAAGCGTTCGAACAGGTTCGGCAGGTGTTGCGCTTCAATCCCCGGGCCGGGATTGCCCACCGACAGCGATACTTGCTCGGTGTGAGTCTCTACCTGCAACGAAATATTGGAGGTTGGTGGACTATGACGAATGGCATTGGACAGCAAATTGGAAATCGCCCGCTGAATCATCAAACGGTCGCCATGCACGAAGGCATCGCCGTCGAGGCTCAAGGTCAATTGCTTGTCTTCGGCACTCAACGCAAACAGCTCCATCACCCGGCGCGCTTCAGCGGCCAGGGACACCGGCGCAAACGAAACCCGCGCCGCAGGGTGGCTGACCTGCGCCAGGAACAGCATGTCGGAGACGATCCGCGCCAAGCGTTCCATCTCTTCAGTGCTGGATTCCAGCACCGCTTTGTATTCCTGCGGCGGGCGCTCTCGGGACAACGTCACCTGGGCCTTGCCCATCAAATTGGTCAGCGGCGCGCGCAGCTCATGGGCGAGGTCATCGGAGAACTGCGACAGCTGCTGCACGCCGCCGTCCAGGCGCTGCAACATGAAGTTGATGCCTTGCGCCAACTCGCCCAGTTCCTTGGGCAAGTTATCCACAGCCAGGCGGTGGGTCAGGTCCTGCGTGGTGACTTTTGCGGCGACGCGGCTGAACTGCTGCAGCGGCGCCAGCCCGCGTTGCACCACCCACCAGGCGCCGATGCCGATCAGCAGCAACAGCAGCGGCAGGGCGATCACGGTGGAACGCAGGTAGGCACTGAGCAGCGCCTGATCGTCCCTGCGATCCAGCGATAACAGGACCCGCACGCGCTCGCCACTGGCCAGGCGCATCAGGCTGGAGGCACTGAGTACTTGATTGCCGTTGCCGTCGTCCCAGTTCAGGTAACCGAGGTTCTGGGACGGGGCGAAGTCGGTCAGCAACGGTTCCTGGGGCTTGGCGCCGATGCTGAGCAGCACCACTTCATTGGGCGCAGTGCCAACGATGGTCAGGTAGAAATTATCGTGCCCCATCACCAGGTCCATCAGCGAGTGCGGGCGGGCTTGGATGTCGCGGGTGTCCAGGCCGAGGGCGAGGCTGTGCTGGATCTGTTCCATCTTGCTTTCCAGGCCCTTGCGCGCCAGTTTCTCCAGCTCGTGGGTCAGCGCCAGGTACGCCAACGTTGCGAGCAACACCACCAGGCCGGCGCCCATCAGGCTCACCGTCAGCCCAAGGCGCATCGACAGGCTGCTGGCTTTCATTGACGGGCCTCCAACACATAACCCACGCCGCGAATGGTGTGGATCAGCTTGACGTCACTCTGGTCATCGACCTTGGCCCGCAAGCGGCTGATGGAGACTTCCACCACGTTGGTGTCGCAGTCGAAATTCATGTCCCAGACCAGGGAAATAATCTGCGTGCGGGTCAGTACTTCGCCGGACTGGCGCATCAGCACGTGCAGCAGTGCAAATTCCTTGGTGGTCAGGTCGATACGTCGGGTGCCTCGGTACGCGCGGTGGCGGCGGGGGTCAAGTTCAAGGTCCGACACCTGGAACACTTCCGGCACCGGTATGTGCTCACTGCGACGCAGCAGGGTGCGCACCCGGGCGAGCAACTCGGGAAACTCGAAGGGTTTGACCAGGTAATCATCGGCGCCCATGTCCAGGCCCTTGATCTTGTCGGCCAACCGGCCACGGGCCGTCAGCATCATCACCCGCTGGCTGCTGTCGCGGCGCAATTGCTCAAGCACTTCCCAGCCATCCTTGGCCGGCAGATTGACGTCGAGAATCACCAGTTCATAGGCGTGTTGCGCGGCCAGGTGCAGGCCGTCTACGCCGCTGGCTGCGCAGTCGACCACGTAACCGCTTTCGGTCAGGCCCTGCTGCAGGTAGGCGGCGGTTTTTTGCTCGTCCTCAACCACAAGGATACGCATGGGGAATTTACCTTTTATTGATAGAGAGAGACTGTGATTCGGATTTTCCGAAGCCTGAAGGCTGAAGTAGCTACAGGGTCAACCGGGCAGTTTGTGACTGCTTGTTGCGCTGCAAAACCGGCAGGCAAAAAAAACGCCCCATGCGGGGCGTAAAAAATTCATCTCTTTCCAAAGGAGCTACACAAAAGCTTCAGAGATGAATGTGCTCGGTGTGCGCCGTTCAGATCGACTGCTTCTGTGCGTCGGCGGGCGCGGTCTCGGCCACGGATTGTTCGCCGTGGACCTGCTGCTGTTGCTGGCGGAACTCGGCGAGGAACTGCCGGGAACGGTCGGCACCGTCGTCGGCCAATGCGAGGCTGGAAGTGGCGCCGAGAAAACTGATCAATAACAAGTGCGATGGCTTCATGACGTGTCTCCAAATAAGGCGGGTGCCGTTAGTTGTAGCCAGTATAAGAAGCGCAACTTAACGAGAAGGTGAGGCGCATATTACAGTTCTGACAGGCTTCAAATTGTGAACAGATGTTATTCAATTGTAGGAGCGAGCTTGCTCGCGAAGGTCGTTAACGATAACGCGGGGCTTCTGGTTTAACGCAGCGCTCTCAGGTTCTTCGCGAGCAAGCGCGCTCCTACAAAGGGCGTCGTTTAGAGAATTGCCAATGGATATTCGACAATCAGCCGAACTTCTTCCAGGTCCGACTCAAAGGCACTTGAACGAACCGTCGCCTGGCGCAGCCGCAGCGACAGGTCTTTCA
The DNA here is from genome assembly GCF_034044025.1 of Pseudomonas sp. SED1. Taxonomy (NCBI): domain Bacteria; kingdom Pseudomonadati; phylum Pseudomonadota; class Gammaproteobacteria; order Pseudomonadales; family Pseudomonadaceae; genus Pseudomonas; species Pseudomonas sp. SED1. The sequence continues at coordinate 6,378 of NZ_JAXCIS010000096.1, read as the reverse complement.
AGTTGCCGCCCTGCACCACGTACTTGGCCTCGATATCCCGCTCCCAGCGGCGTTGATCGGTCAACGGGTCGCCGGCCGCGTCACGGCGCATGTACACGGCGTTGGCGTTGCTGTAGTCGGCGCCGGTGCCTTTGCCGTAGCGGGTCATGAAGGTCAGCCCGGGAATGCCGAAGGCCTGCATGTCGAGGTTATAGGCGAGCATCCATGAGCGTTCCTTGGGCGAGTTGAAGTCGCTGTACTGGATCGAGTTGTTGAGGAAGATCGAGTCCGACATGCGCAGGTAGTCGAAGTCGTCATCACCGTTGTTGCGCTGGTGGGACAAGGCCAGGCTGTGAGCGCCCACCTTGACTCCGATCCTGGCGCTCCAGATGTTGTTATCGAACTCGCCCAGGCGTTTCTTGCCCTCGTCCACCGCCTTGTAATAGTTGAAGTCGCCAAACAGCGAAACCTCATCGTTCAGCGGATAACTGGCGGCGCTGCCGAAGTAGTACTGGTCCCAGGCATCCTTCAGGCGGCTGGTGTACAGGCTGACGCTGAAGTGTTTGTTCACCTGGTAGTCACCACCGGCATAGCCGATCCAGGGTGAATCCACCTTGCCCGCATAAAACGTCGCAAAGCCTTTATCCATGCCGCTCTGGGTGGGCTGGCTCATGCCGCTCAGGTGTCCGCCTTGCAGGCTCAGGCCTTCAATGCTGGTGTTTTGTGCGGTGACGCCACGAAAGCTTTCCGGCAATACCCGCGAGTCGCCATAGGCCACCACCGGTGTCAGCGGGAATACATCGCCGGCCTTGATCACGGTATCCAGCAGGCGCAGTTTTACCGCGCCGCCGAGCTTGCTGTAGCCGTCCTCCGGGTGGTTGTCGCTGTCTACCGGCAGCACGCCGAACGAGCCCTTGCCGCCGCTGCGGCCGGTGCCGGAGTCGAGTTTCAGGCCGTACATCGCAAACGCGTCCAGGCCGAAACCCACCGAACCCTGAGTGAATCCGGACTCGAACTTGCCGATAAACCCCTGGGCCCAGGCTTCCGAGTAGCCATTGCCGGTAGGGCTCGACTGGCCCTTGCGATCGTCCCGGTTGAAGTAGAAGTTGCGGGCCAGCACGTTCAACGTGCTGTCTTCGATAAACCCTTCAAGTTTATCTTCCACGGCCATGCTTGAAAGCGGGGTAAGCCCCGCGAGTGCGGCAATCATGGAAAGCGAAAGTGTGCGGTGAGTACTCATGTAGCGCTCCTCGGTAGTGGCAGCTATTAGCTTCTTATCGATGGGGCATTCTTGTTTTAGTGGTGCCCGCGCAGATAGTTGCAAACACGAGATAACGACGAGGTGGCGCACAGATTACAATTTTGGAATTTCAACAAGACATAACGGATAAGTAATCGTTCGGTGAACTTTGCGACAGGCTTGGTTAGTTACTCTTGCTCTGAACTTTCAATCAATGAAATCAGACGAGGACGCCCTCATGAACACCCTGAAATCCACTGTCGCTGCATTGGCCCTGATCTTTTCCGTCGGCGCGATGGCGGAAGGCGGCGGTGACCGCACCTTCGCCCAGTTGATGCAAAACAACGAGCAAGCCATGGCCGCCTATGCCGCGAAAAAAGGCAAGGCGATGCCCGTGGTCCAGGACTATCGCTACGGCATGAAGCTGGACATTGCCAAGGTGATCAACGTCACGCCACCGATCCGTTCGTGCAACGCGGTACCGTCGCGCATGACCTATGAAGATTCCACCGGCAAGCTCAACACGCTCCAGTACCAGGTCATGGGCATCTGCCGTAACAACGGCAGTTGAGGGGCCGCAAAAATATAGTTGAGCAACGCACTAAAGCGCTCTTCAGAAAATGCCGGCAGCGCCGATGCAGGTCAGACCCACGTCCTTACTTGCCCACCGGTGCCTCCATGTTCAACACCCGTCTCAAGCAGGAGCTGTCTGCTCTTCGCGAAGAATTGTCCAGCCTGCAGCAAGTGAGAGAGAGCCTGGAAAGCGAAATGATGGCCCTGACCCTGGATCCCGAAGGGCGTATCGAGTCGGTCAATGCCATCTTTCTTCAAGAGATGGGTTACCAGGGCAGCCAGCTGCAAGGCCGCTTGATCGAAGACCTGGTACCGGCGCACGTCAAGCAGGACGCGTTTCAACTGCGCTTCAAAAACGCCCTGGTGCGTGGCGAACATTTCGCCGGCACGGTGCGCCTGACGCGGGGCAACGGCAACGAGGCGTGGTTGCGTTCCATCGTGCAACCGGTGCGCAGCAGTGACGGGCGTATCAAGCATATTTCGATGTTTTCCAGCGACCTGACTCGCACCATCGAGGCCTCTCGCGAGCACGAAAACCTGATCACCGCGCTGGTGCGCTCTACGGCGGTGATCGAGTTCGACCTCAACGGTAATGTGCTGACGGCCAACGACCGTTTCCTCAACGGCATGGGATACAGCCTGGCGCAGATCCAGGGCAAACATCACCGGATATTTTGCGAACCGCAGGACGCCAACAGCGTCGAGTACCAGCAGTTCTGGAAACGTCTGAACGCCGGCGAATTCGTCGCCGGCCGCTTCAAGCGTGTGGACAGCCACGGGCGGGTGGTGTGGCTGGAGGCCTCGTATAACCCGGTGCTCGACGCCAATGAGCGGCTGTACAAAGTGGTCAAGTTCGCCACGGTGATCACCGACCAGATCAACCAGGAACAGGCCGTGGCCGAAGCGGCCAACATCGCCTACAGCACCTCGCTGCAAACCGACAGCAGTGCCCAGCGCGGTACCACCGTGGTCACCCAGGCGGTGGACGTGATGCGCGACCTGGCCAAACACATGCAACAGGCGGGCGAGGGCATCGAAGCGCTGAACGCCCAGTCCCAGGTGATTGGCAGCATCGTCAAGACCATCAGCGGCATCGCCGAACAGACCAACCTGCTGGCGCTCAACGCCGCCATCGAAGCCGCCCGCGCCGGTGAGCAAGGCCGTGGTTTTGCGGTGGTGGCCGATGAGGTTCGGCAACTGGCTTCGCGTACCAGCAAGGCCACTGAAGAAATCGTTGGCGTGGTGCGCCAGAACCAGGACATGGCCCGCGATGCAGTGGCGCTGATGACCGATGGCCGCCTGCAAGCCGAGCAAGGCCTGGCGTTGGCGGCCGAGGCGGGCACGGTGATCGTCGAGATCCAGGACGGTGCCCAGAAGGTGGTCAGCGCGGTGGGGCAGTTTGCCAATCAACTGAGCAGCTAGTCACCGGGGCTCATGCTTGAGGTATCGTAGGTTTTTTTTCCGAGCCTTTCGTCCATGAGCCCTAACCATCGCCGTCCCGTCCCGCTGTCCAAGGCCTACCGCTTGCTCAACCACGGCCCGACCGTGCTGGTCAGCGCTGCGCACAACGGCCAGCGCAACATCATGGCGGCGGCCTGGGCCATGCCGCTGGATTTCGAACCGCCCAAAGTCGCCGTCGTACTCGACAAGGCCACCTGGACCCGGCAACTGCTGGAAAGCGCCGGCACCTTCGTGCTCAACGTGCCGTGCGCGGCCCAAGCCGATATTGTGCAGACCGTAGGCAACACCACCGGCAGCGAGACGGACAAGTTCGCGGCGTATGGCTTGCAGGCGTTCAGCGGCGAACACACCGAAGCACCGATGCTCGAAGGTTGCGTGGCGTGGCTGGAGTGCCGGTTGCTGCCGGAGCCGCATAACCAGCAGACCTACGACTTGTTCCTCGCCGAAGTGGTGGCGGCCGAAGCGGATGAGCGGGTGTTCAGCGACGGTCGTTGGCATTTCGAAGGGCACGATGCGCTGCGTACCTTGCACCATGTGGCGGGCGGGCATTTCCTGACGATTGGTGAGCCGCTGGACGGTAAAAACCTGGCTTGATGCTGCACCGAACCTGTGGCGAGGGGGCTTGTCCCCCGTTGGGCTGCGTAGCGGCCCCAAAAAGAACGGGAGCGCTACGCACTCCAACGGGGGACAAGCCCCCTCGCCACAAGAGCCCCCTCACCAGACAAGCCCCTCAACACAAGAGGTTGTGTTACCACTGGGTTTTGCTGAGTGCCTCGGCAAACGCCATCAACTTCGGTGAGTACTGCCGCGATGGCGGATACACCAGGGATATCGCCCGACTGCGCCCGGCAAAGCCCTCCAGCAAGGGCACCAGGCGCCCGGCCGCCAGATCTTCCCGCACCGCAAAATCCATCACCTGGGCGATGCCAAACCCGCCCAGTGCGCCGTCCACCAGCGCATCGCCAATATCAAAGATCAACCGTCCCTCGACGCTCACGTCCTGCACCTTGCCCTCCAGCATGAACTGCCAGTCCACCAACCGGCTGGTGCGCAGGTTGCGTACGGTCAGGCAATTGTGGTCCTTGAGTTCATCGACCGTTTGCGGTGTGCCAAAACGCGCGAGATAAGCCGGGGCGGCAACGGTGACCCAGCGCAGCGGCGGCAGTGCCCGGGCGATCAGGCGTTGGTCCTGGATATCGCCGGTGCGCAGCAAGGCATCAAAACCTTCGTCGACGATGTCCACCAGGCGATCAGTCATCACCGCTTCGATACGCATTTCCGGGTATTGCAAGGTCAGTTCGCCGATCACCGGCATCACCACTTTGCGGCCAAACAACGATGGCGTGCTGATCTTCAGCAAACCGGAGGGTGAGGCGCGGCGGTCGAGCATCTGTCGTTCGGCTTCGGCCAGTTCAGCCAGCAACGGCGCGCTGCGTTCATACAGCATCTGGCCGTCGGGTGTGAGGCTGACGCTGCGGGTGTTGCGTTGCAGCAGGCGTACGCCCAACTGGTTTTCCAGGCGGGAAATGGCGCGGGACAAGCCCGATTGGGTCAACCCCAAGTCTCCGGCAGCCCGGGTGAAACTGCGGGTTTCGGCGACGCGCACCAGCAGGCGAACAGCGTTCAGATCCATGATTAAAGTCATTACTGAAAGAGTGATAAGGCTATTTATCATCTGTTGGGCATGAAAGACACTGGCGCCTCTCACTTTTTGGCAGGACGCTGTGATGTCTTTATCTCGACCCTCAGGCTGGATGCTGTTGCTGCTGGCGACCGCGCAACTGATCATCGCCCTCGACGCGACCATCGTGTTTGTCGCGCTGCCGCAGATCGGCAACCACCTGGGTTTTTCCGCCCAGCAATTGCAGTGGGTGGTCAGCGCCTACAGCGTGGCGTTCGGCGGTTTCCTGTTGCTGGGCGGTCGCGCCGCAGACCTGCTGGGCAAGCGGCGCTTGTACATCCTCGGCCAATCTCTGTATGCGCTGTCTTCCCTGGCGGCGGTGCTCGGCGGCAGCGCGTTGTTGCTGGTGCTGGCCCGGGCGGTACAGGGCGTGGGTGGGGCGCTGTTGTTCCCGGCGACGCTGGCGCTGATCAACACCCATTACGCCGAAGGGCCGGCGCGTAATCGTGCATTTGCGGTGTGGAGCGCGGCGTCAGCGGCGGGCCTGGCATTGGGCGCGTTGCTCGGCGGCGTGCTGACCCAGGCGTGGGGCTGGGAGGCGGTATTCCTGGTGAACGTGCCGCTGGCCGGCGCCTGCGCCCTGGCGGCGCGTTACTGGATTCCCGCCGATGGCGAGCGAGCCCGGGGGCGCAACTTTGACATCAGCGGCGCGTTGACCGTGACGGTAGGCGGCACGCTGCTGGTGTTCTCCCTGGTGCAGGGGCCGGAGTGGGGCTGGGCGGCGCCGTCGACCCTGGGTTGCATGGCCTTGGCGCTGGCGCTGCTCGGGTTATTTGCCTGGATCGAACATCGAGGGCGCGATCCCCTGATGCCGCTGCGGTTGTTGGGCTATCGGGAGTTGCGCATGGCCATGGTGTTGACGGCGGTGTTCATGAGCAGCTTTGGCGTGCAGTACTACTTTCTGGCGGTGTATTACCAGCAGGTCTACGGCTACAGCGTATTGCAGGCGGGCTTGGCATTTTTGCCGGCGACCCTGGTGTGCACCGGCGGTATCTGGCTGGCGGAACGTTCGTTGGCACGCCTGGGATTGCGCACCACCCTGGTCAGCGGCCAGTTGGCGGGTGCGGTGGGCATTGCCCTGGTGTGCCTGGCGTTGCCGACGGGGGCGGGGTTCTGGTCATTGCTGCCGGGGATTTTCATCCTGAGCATCGGCCAGGGCATGACCTGGACGGCGATGTGGGTGGCCGCCGGCTTGGGCATACGCCCGGGAGAGCAAGGTGTGGCGGCGGGCATGGCGTCCACCAGCCAGCAGATTGGCGGCGCATTGGGGTTGGCGTTGCTGGTGTCGCTGGCGAATGCCGGCGGGTCGACGGGTGCGGCGCAGGCGGGCGGGATTGAACTGGCGTTGTGGTGGAGTGCGGCGATTGCATTGGCGGGGGCGGTGCTGGCGTTGGCCCTTAAAGAACGAGCTCCAGCGTCGAATACGATTTCGGCAGCGACATAG
>NZ_JAXCIS010000095.1:0-32475 GCF_034044025.1 Pseudomonas sp. SED1 | reverse complement strand
AGCCGTTACCGCAGCAACGGATATGTACACAGTTCCCGCCTAAAAAATGCTACCCCCTCACCATCAAGGTCACACCCGCTCTTCAAGCCGGTAGCGCAAAAACCGATGCCCCGGAGAAAACAACCGACGGTAGGTAAGCAACACCGCACCTACCGTGCCCAGCGCCGACGCCGCAGCGATCAAAAACATAATCACGATCTGATAACGCACCGCGTCCACCGGGCTTTCTCCCGCCAGCACCTGGCCGGTCATCATGCCCGGCAGGCTGACAATCCCCACCACCGTCATCTGGTTCAGAGTCGGGATCATCCCCGCCCGCACCGCCTGGCGAATCGCATCCTGCGCCGCTTCCCAGCGTGAACCACCCAGGGCCAGGATCATCTCGATGGTGTTGCGCCCCGAGGTCAATTCCTGGGTCATGCGCTCAATGCCCAGGGACACGCCCGTGAGCGTATTGCCGAGAATCATGCCGAGGATCGGAATCGCATACTGCGGCTCGTACCACGGGTGAATCCGGATGATCGCGAACAAACCGATGGCCGTTACCAGCCACGAACTGCCCCACACCGACACAATGCTGTCGGCCCGCTGGCCGGCGTAGGTCCGCTTGCCGCGCCCGGCGGCCGAGAGCCCGGCGATCAGGGTCATCAGGCACATCAGCGGCAACACCACGTACCAGTAAGCGAACTCGAACACCCAGCCCAGCAGGTAACCAATCGCCAGCAGTTGCACCACCGTGCGCACAGCGGCCCAGAACAGCTGACGTTCCAGGCCCAGCCGCAATAGCAGTGACAGCGCGCCGTTGATCAAAATCAGTGAGGCGGCAATGGCCATGTCCAGTGCCGTAAGGTCGTGATAGTTCATGGCTGCACGGCTCCCGTCAGCACGCCAGCGTCCATATGCAGGCGGGTGGTGCTCATGCGTTGTGCCTGCTCAAGATCATGGGACACCCAGATGTAGGCGTGGTCGTTATCCGCTTCGGCCCAGGCGTTGATCAACGCCTCGACGTCTCGGGATGACGCCGGGTCGAGGGCGGCGGTGGGTTCGTCCAGCAGCAGTACATCAGGATTGAGTTGCAGGGTGCGGATCAGCGAAACCACCTGGGACTCACCGCCGGATAAGTCCCCGGCATTTTTTGCCAGGAAGCCAGGTTCTTTTCCCGCGTGGGCCAGCAGTGCCTTGACCGCATCCGGATCGAAACTCAGGTGGTGCAGGGCCTTTAGGCTGTAGGGGAAACGCAGGTTGTCCTCCACCGAGCCTTCGATCAGTGCCGGGCGTTGGGAGAGGTAGCTGATACGGCTGCGGTACTGCGGGATTTGCGCGTTGGCGATGGGTTGCCCGTGCCAGAAAATTTCCCCTGAGGTGGGCGCGTCGAGCAAGGCAAGTGCCCTAAGGAATACGCTTTTGCCGGAACCGGATGAGCCGGTAATGGAGATGCGGTCGGCACGGTGCAACTGGAAATCCGTAGGCTGCAGCAGTTGAAGCTGACGGCGCTCGTCCATACGCGTGAGCGCCCGGGTTTCTACTAATACGCTCATGGACTTGATGATCCTTGTTCCTGATTTAGACGCAATGGTAAGACAGGGTACGTCCCCCGTGGCGAGGGAGCTTGCTCCCGCTGGGCTGCGCAGCAGCCCCAAGAAATTAACGGTGTTTTTTCAGGTGTATCGCAGTGACTTTATTGGGGCCGCTTCGCATCCCAGCGGGAGCAAGCTCCCTCGCCACAACAAGCCCCCTCGCCACAGGTGCCTCAGCGCTTGGGCTCAAGCGACACCAGGCGTGGCTTGAGCGATTTCTCCTGCACCTCAAGCAGCGCCAGGGTCACCGGCAACTTGAAGCGGCGCCGCCCTGCACTGCCGGGATTGAGAAACAACCGCTCGCCGCGCCACTCGATCAATGGCTTGTGAGAGTGACCTGTGATCACCAGCCTGATACCCGGATCCAGCTCCTTCGGCACATCGGCGATGTCATGCACCAGCAGTGCCCGCCAGCCATTCAGCTCGAAATCCAGGCGATCCGCCAGATGCTCTGCCCAGGCGGCATCCAGGTCGTTGTTGCCGCGCACCACGTGCAACGGTGCGATCGAGGCCAGCAGCTCAAGAATTTCAGGGCTACCGATATCCCCGGCGTGAACAATCTGCTCGCAGCCTTCCAGGGCCGCCAGGGCCTCGGCACGGAGCAAGCCGTGGGTATCGGAAATCACACCAACTTTCATTTCGCGCTCCTGCTCAACTCAGCCGCGCTATCCACCGCGCGGCTTGCAATCAATCATTGCACTGCCTATATTTCCCGCCTGGCGCCATCTACGCCACCATCCGCGGAAAGGGCTGCGCCCAAGACCTTGACTGAATATCACATTTCTACGACTCCCAACCTTAAAGCGGACAAGGTTTGTGCAAGGAGATCGTATGTCGCAAGCATTCTCGTCCACTAACGGCCGTATCAACCTTGAGCAGCAACGCAAGCGCGCCAAGGAGCTGTTGCGCCGCCTGAAAAGCGCCGATGCCGCCGTTACGCCCACCTTATCCGATGCTCAATGGCTGATCGCCAAGGAACTCGGTTTCCCTAGTTGGCCCAAACTCAAAGCACACATAGATGCAGTGGATTTTGCCGCCCGCCATCCGGGTTTCGAGGCCAGCGACGAGGCCCGCACCACCCACTGGCGCTGCGGCAATGACATTGCCCACAGCCTGGGTGTGGCGGGGTTCAAGGGGCACTTTCGGATGCTGATTGATCCGCTGTGCATGGGCCCGGTCCAGGACCTGCCAGCCGAGCAATACCAAGCCGTTCGCAGCCGCTATATCAGCCAGGTATTTGCAATGGACGAGGCCGAGGTGTCCCGCCGACATGCAGACGAATACAAGCATCTTGAGCAACTGGCCAACACCGGTCATAGCGTGTTGTGGTGTGAGGCGGATGCTTACGATCAGTTGTTCCTGATTCGGGCGCTGGCAGGGCTTGAGCGTTTGCCTGAAAAGCTCGAGCTGATCGAGGTCGACCGCATCCCCGGCGTGCAACGTTTTATCGGCATTGGCCAACTGGCGCCTGAAGTGTTGCCGTGGCTATGGCCACAGCGTCGGCGGGTCGATGAGGACATGCTGAAGCTGGCGCGGCAGGCCTGGCTGGCGTACTGCGACAGTTCGCCGGTCAAGCTGGCGGAACTGGCCCGGGACAACCATACAGCCCTGCCCTTCCTGGCCCTGGCGTTGCGTCGGCAGTTGCAGGAGTTACCGGGTGTGCGGGACGGTTTGTCACTGACCGAGCGCCTGTCCCTGCACTACGTGGATGAGGCCGGGCCTGTGCCGTTTGGCAGGGTGTTTGCCGAGTTGATGGGCAAGCGCGAACCGCTGCCTTACCTGGGGGACATGATGTTCCATGCGCTGATGCGGCCACTGATTGATGGCGGTAATCCGCTGTTGATCGAGTCCGAGACTCAACTGCCGTGGCCTCAACGTTTGTTGGCGTTGACTGCGCTGGGTCGTCAGGTTCTGAACGGCAAGGCTTACTGGCCGGACCATGCCAGCCAGGAACGCTGGATCGGTGGCGTCTGTATCCAGCCCGGCCAACCTCACTGGGTGATTGACGAGGATCTCGTTCCCGTCTGGCGCGGCTAAAAACGCCCAATTCGAGCGGTTATATCCATAGCAATAAACGATAGTGGTATATACCAGATTGCTCCCTCATAAATCGCCCCATCAAAAGACTGCAGTCTGGAGTGGCAAGCGGGGGTGTCCTGGCAGAGTGATTTGCCCAACAGGATCAACAACTCGCAATCGCTTGAAAACAATGTTTACAACCCAACTGTTGCCAGGCCAACAGTTGGGAAAACATATAACTAAAACAGCGGTTTACAGCACATAAAATCATTAAACACAGAGCACTTATCGCGTTTAAATATAAAAAACGCCATGAGTGTATTTATGAACTTACGTACTGTCGTGACCCTGAGCCTGGCCCTGTTAGTGGCAAGCCCGACGGTGTTCGCCGAGGCCACACTGGATCGCATCACACAATCGAAGCAGTTGGTCGGCGTGCTGATGGAGAACTATCCGCCCTTCTCTTTTCTCAATGAACAAAACCAGCTCGACGGCTTCGACGTAGATGTCGCCAAGGCCGTCGCGGATAAGCTCGGCGTCACCTTGAAACTGGAAACACCGTCCTGGGAAGTGATCGCCGCCGGTCGCTGGCAAGGCCGTTATGACGTGTGCATCTGCTCCATGACCCCCAGTGCCGCCCGGGGGCAAGTGTTCAACTTCCCTGTCGAGTATTACGCCTCGCCGGCGGTCATCGTGGTCAACGCTGATGAGTCTTCCATCCACTCGGCCAGTGACCTTTCCGGGAAAAAAGTCGGCGTGGGCAGTGCCTCGACCTACGAAGCCTACCTGAACAAAGACCTGGTGATTGAAGGCGCCAACACGCCCATCGACTACCCGTTCAGCCAGATTCAAGCCGTGCCTTACGACAATGAAATCGTGGCCTTCCAGGACCTCGCACTGGGCACCGGCAAACGCCTGGATGCAATGCTCACCAACCTGGTGACCGCCAATGAACGGATCAAGCACGACCCACGCTTCAAGGTCGTCGGCAAACAGCTGTACAGCGAGCCCAACGTGGTCGCCACCGAAAAAGGCGACCCACAGTGGAACGCCAGGCTGACCCAAGTGCTGGCCGACCTGAAAAGCGACGGCACGCTGACGAAGATTTCCCAGAAATGGATCGGCGCAGACATCACCCAATGAGTGTTTTCCCCACCCCGCCCACTGTGGTGAAACCGCCGCCCGTCAAACGCCAGTGGCTGTCCTTCCAGGTACGCCTGTGGCTGACCTGGGGCGTGATGCTGTGCCTGTTCGCCGGTTTGTTCATGAGCTTCGATCTGAAGTTTGCGATCGTCGCGGCCAAGTGGCAGAACCTGGTGGGCCTGCACCTGTCGCCCAACGGTTTCCTGCAGGGTGCGGCGCTGACGCTGTTCCTGTGTTTCTGCTCGATCTGGCTGTCCCTGGCGCTGGGCTTTGCGACGGCCCTGGCGCGCTTGTCGAACAGCGCGGTGGCGTTCGGAATCGCCAGTTTCTACGCTTCATTCTTTCGCGGCACGCCGCTGCTGATCCAGATTCTGCTTATCTACCTTGGCCTACCGCAACTGGGCGTGGTGCCGGGCGCCATCAGCGCCGGGATCATTGCCCTGTCGTTGAACTATGGGGCCTACCTGAGCGAGATCTTTCGCGCGGGAATCATCGGTGTTTCCCAGGGCCAGCGTAACGCCGCAGCCGCGCTGGGCATGGGCCCCACGGTGACGTTCTGGCAGATCGTGCTGCCCCAGGCGATGCGCACCATCATTCCGCCGACCACCAGCCAGTTTATTTCGATGCTCAAGGACTCCTCGCTGGTGTCGGTCATGGGCGTCTGGGAAGTGATGTTCCTCGCGCAGTCCTACGGGCGCTCGTCGTACCGCTACATCGAAATGCTCACCACCGCCGCCGTCATCTACTGGCTGCTGTCCATTGGCCTGGAACTGATTCAGGCCCGCCTGGAGCGGCACTACGGCAAGGCCTACCTTCACGGCCGATAACCTCTTTTTATTTGCAGGAAGCATCATGTCTGATCCAACCCCGTTGTTATTCGGCCTGTACGAACAAGCCAGTGTCGGCTGCGGCGGCGCGCCCAGCCTGTGGACCCACCCGGCGGATGAGCGGCTGGGTATCAACACCCTCAAGTACTGGTCGAACCTGGCCCGCACGGCCGATGAAGCCAACCTCGACTTGATGTTCTTCGGTGATGTACTGGGTTTCTACGATGTGTTCGGCAGCTCCGAAGCGGCGGCGTTGAAATGGGCGGTGGAAGCCCCCGCCAATGACCCGCTGACCATCATCCCGGCACTGGTGGCGCTGACCGAGAAACTCGCGTTTGGCGTCACAGTCAGCACCTCCTACGAACACCCGTTCACCCATGCTCGGCGCTTCAGCACCCTGGACCATCTGTCCGATGGGCGTATCGGCTGGAATATCGTCACCTCCTACCTCTCCAGCGCCGCACGCAACTTCGGCCTGGAGCAGATGATCAAGCACGACGACCGCTACGAGCGCGCCGAAGAGTTTCTCGACGTGGTGTACAAGCTCTGGGAAGGCAGTTGGGCGGATGACGCCGTGCTCGCCGACAAACTCGCCCGCTCCTATGCCGATGGCTCGCGCGTACGGCCGATCCAGCATGCCGGCGAACATTACCGGGTGGCCGGGCCGCACCTCACGTCACCCTCGCCGCAACGCACGCCGCTGCTGATCCAGGCGGGTTGGTCGGGCCGTGGCCGGCAGTTCGCGGCCAAGCATGCGGAGCTGGTGTTCATCGCCAAATCCAACCCGCAGGAAATACGCCAGGGGCTCGAAGATATCTGGCGCCAGGCCGAAGCCCGCGGACGCAGGCAACAAGACGTCAAGTCCCTGACCGTGCTGCGCATCGTCACCGCCCCCACCGCCATCGAGGCCCAACAGAAATACGACACCCTGCAAAGCAACTACCACCTGCAAGCGCAGTTGGTGAGCTACGCGGGCGACACCGGCATCGATATCAGCCGCTACGCCGACAATGAAGCGCTGTCCACCCACACCGAAGGCATGACCTCCTATGTGATGAAACCCGATGGCAGCGGCAAACCGTTGACGGCCGGCGAGGTCAGACAGCGCTTCGCCAACGTGACGCGGGGCAGCGATTTGATCCTGGTGGGCACCCCGGAGCAGGTGGCGGAAAAAATTGAGGAACACGCCAGAATCTCCGGTACCAGCGGCTACATGCTCAACCCGTTGATCAGCCCTGGCTCGCTGAATGACTTTGTCGAGCTGGTGATCCCGGCTCTGCAAAAACGCGGCCTGTATCGCACCACACCACAGACCGGCACCCTGCGTTCCCGCCTCGGCGCCGAGGGCAGTGATCGCCTGCCAGCCTCAGCCTATGGGGCTTCGTTCCGCTTTGAGTAAGGTACTCGTGGGCACCTTGCGCCAAGCCTTGCAGCAGCTGGAAGCCGAAGGCCTGGTGTATCGGGAAAACCGTCGCGGCTGGTTTGTCAGCCCCCGGCGCACCCGCTATGACCCGACACGCATCAGCGCCTTCATGGATCATGTGAGTACCCAGGGGCGCTCGCCCCGCACCGAATGCCTGCAGGCGCAGTTGCGCCCGGCAGGCGATGCGTTGTCCAACGTGATGGAGACGCGCTGCCCCGGGACGTGAATTTCACACCCGTGAAAGCTTGTGACTTGTTGCCAACAAACCCGCTTTTACCCGCTTTCAGCCCCTAAGATCGAGTCCTCGTGCGCCCCCTCACATGGACTGAACCGATGATCACCCGTCCCGAAAAATCCGCCTCTCCCCGCGTCGATCAACCCAACGCTCCCGAGCGCGTTTTCGACGCCGTCCTGAACAAAGCCAAAGTCCTGGCCAGCAGCGGACCGGGCGACAAAACCCTTAAGCCCGAGGACTACAAGGAAGTCACCGCCCTGCCGGGCAAACTCGATATCGACAAGCTCAAGGTCATCTCCCAGGACAAAGACGCCGGGGTGATCTACTTCGAACAGGACGGCGCCAAATACAAGATCAGCGCCGAGGGCGCGGCCAACGCCCAGGACGGGTTCGACGTGCTGAAAAACCTGCGCTTCGGCCATGCCGTGGCCCCGGTCAACCAGGGCGGTCCCGACGAAGGCACGCCGTTGTACACCTTCCTCCAGACCCTGGCCGAAACCCAGGGCACCCCGGCCGGCAAGGCCATCGTCGAAAGCCTGAAGAACCCAGACCAGCAACTGCTGCGCGAGGACGGCGATGGGGTACGCCTGGCCAATATCAAATCCGTGGGCAAGGCCGAAGACGGCATCCTCAAGGTGAGCCTGGAAAACGGCAAGACCCTGGTCATCTCCGAATTGCTTACGCCTCAAGCGTTCAGCACCTACACCCAGGCTGGGGTGACCAAGCAGGCTCTGAATGACGGCAAGACCAAGGGTTATGAAGCAGTCACCAGCCTGCCGGGAGACCTCGATTTCAGTCAGTTGAAAGTGGTGTCCGAAGACAGCAGCGCCGGGGTGATCCTGTTTGAACACCAGGGCCACAAGTACATGATCAGCAAGTCCGAAGCCGACCTGCCGCAACCCGGCGCCGATCTCAGTAATCCCAACCCCAATGCCGGCGGGACGTTCTACAACTTCCTCCACGCCGTGCACGCCAGTGAAGGTTCGCAAGCCTTCGACTACATCAAGAACGCCCAGTCCCTGCCCGGCCAGGCGCTGCTGCGCAAGGACGAAGCCAGCCTGAAGCTGGGGGACATCAGCAAGGTCGACGCGCCCATGGACGGCATCCTCGTGGTCAACCAGGCCGACGGCAAATTGCTGGTGGTGTCCAAGGACATCACCCCCGAAGCCTTCGCCGCCTACACCACCAAGGGCCAAACCCTGGCCGGCATCGAAAAGGCCAAGGGCGACGGTTATACCCTCGCCGGCCCGGACGCGTACCTGCCCTCCACCGAAGACATCATGAGCGTTGGCGGTGCCGGTGATTATGGCCCCGGCCTGATCGCCTTCACCCAGCACAAGCCGGGGGGCAGCGAAGAGAAAATCGTGGTGTCGGAAGACAGCAACCCACAGCTGTTCGAGCAGATTTCCAGCTACCGCAGCGACATCGCCGCCCAGACCACCGACGTCGACAAGCTGCGCACCGACAACGGCCTGCCGCCCCTCAAGGACGTGTCCGTCGACAACCTGACCACCACCGAAAAAGATGAAAGCGGCAACCCGCTGTCGGTACAGGACCTGTCGATGAAAACCCTGGTGGACAGCTACCGCGCCGGGGTCAAGGACGGCAGCATCGGCAAGGACGATCCGCGCGCCAAGTTCCTGCGAGCGGTGGAAGCCCGGAGCATGGCCGACAACGGCATGTCGATCATTCCCGAGCACGGTTTCGGCAACCAGGGCATTGCCACCACACCCATTGACGTGACCTCGCGGGACGTGCGCGACAACATCTTCGACACCAAGGCCATCGACCAGACCATCAACGACCTGCTCGGCGACTCGACCATCCAGCACGACATCAAGGCCAACCACGACGCGGCCCTGGGCAAGGTTGATGGTGGCCAGGCCAAGGTCGACGAGACCCGGCAGAAACTGATCGACAGCACCTCATCGGAGAATTTCACCAAGTACATCAAGTCCTTGCAGGACGGCGGCAAGACCGAACTGGCCACCCAGGAAATCCAGACCGCCTACACCGCCCTCGCCGACATCGACCCGGCCAAGGCCGACAACTTCCTGCAAAACCTGCAAATCGACGGCTACACCGATGCCGTTGAAAAGCTGATGGACGATCCCACCAAGATTTCCGACGACAATACCGCCCTGGCCACCACCGACAACACCATGGCGATCCTGTCGATGCTCAAGGGTGGCGCCGACGGCCTGCCGCGCCAGGCGCTGGGGGTGTATTCGAAATTCGTCGACCAATTGCTCAAGGACAAAAACGCCGCCGCCGACTTCGGCAAGGCGATGATTTCCCTCGGCGATACCTGGCAGAAAAACGGCGTGATCAGCTTCAGCGACATCGACAAGGCGGTGAGCAAGGAAATCATGCCGGGCCTCAGCGAAGAGAACCGCAGCTCCTTCGTGAAGAACCTCAACTTCCTCAAGGACAACGGCGTACTCGGCTCGGTGGGCGGGGCGATCGGCATGGGCCGGATCGTCTACCAACTCGCGGGCCAGGGCGGCAAGCTGGCGGATACGCCGATGAAGCGCCTGGGCATCGCCAACGACTTCCTTGGCTTCCTCGGTACCGGCTCACACTTCGCCACGCTGGGCTTGAAGGTCTACGACAAGTTGCGCGGCACCAACGCCTACAAACTGATGGGCTTCGACCGTTCCTTGCCCGACCTGTGGGCCAAGCCCGGCGAGGGATACCACGCGCTGCCCAAGGACGCCGAGGCGGTGCAAAAGAAGTACTTCGACATCGTCGACCAGGCCATGGACGACGGCAAGGACGTGGGCAAGGCCCTCAACAGTGGCGGCTGGAGCGACGAAGGCGCGAAGAAGGTCCAGGAAGGTATCGAAAAAGGCATCGCCAGCCGCGGCGGCGTGGCAGGTGCCGGGTTTGGCGCGAAGTTCGCCAGCAGCGCGATCAAGGTGATCGGCATGGCCACCGACGTGGCGGGCGGCGTGATCAGTGTGGTCCAAGCGGCGTTTACCTTGCGTGATGGAGTGCGCGAGAAAGACCCGGTGAAAATCGCCTCGGGTTCACTGTCCATGGCCGGTGGCGTCAGCAGCCTGGTGGCGGCTGGCGGCGGCGTGCTCACCACCCTGGGGGTAACCGGGCGGATCATTCCGTTCCTGGGGCCGGTGGGCTTTTTGATTTCCGGCGCGCTGTCGTTTGTCGGGGCGATCCTGAGCACCGTGCAGTCCCACAAACTGCACAAGATCTCGATGCAGAACTGGAACCAGATCCAGGACTTCAAGCAGGACGGGCTGCTCAAGCCCAACGGGGATGAGGCGTATGTGTGGTTGCAGACGTACCTGTCCGACTGGGGCCAGCGGGATGCGCCGCAGGACCAGAGTATTTTTGATTTCCGCAAGGAAGAGTGGGATGCACGCTCGAGCATCCGTGGCGGCGATCATCGGCGGGACCATCCGGACTTTATCGGCGACGGGAACAACCGCAATTCAGAGGACTACAAATACTCACTGAAACCGTCGGAATGGACCAATGAGAACCACGACATCACCTGGCGCGTGGGGGATGGGTATGGCGGTGAGTATCATGATGTAGACAAGCCCTGATCGCCCTGACACAAGGTAAAAACCCTGTGTAGCTTAACGGCTCCACAGGGGTTCAGGACCAGGGCGGTGTGCTTAGCGGCGCGCCAGGTGAGCGGATGTCAGTTGTGCATTGCGATAACCGATAATGCCGTCCTGCCTGCCGTTGTCATCGATGGAGTCCAACGCGTGGCTCACATGAGGCCGCTTGACGATTTCTCGGGCAAGCAACGTCATGTTGTCCTCTGCCCAGTTGCCAGACAGCTGACGCCCCGCAATGTTGTAGATCTGCTCAACGTCGGCCACGCCATTTTCCGGTTTGCCGAACGCCTTGTAGTTATTGCCAAAAGCCAGCGCCACGCTGGAGTCGGACATCCGGTCATAAATATTTATAGGCGACGCATGGCACGGGTCGGGACGGCAAGGTTGAGGGTGTGGAGGTGGGCAGCCAGGCGTGGACTTGGACAACTTTTCGGCGGCCAACTTCGGATTCCACCGGCCAATACGGCCATCTCGTGGTGCATTGTTTCGATGGTCCACCGTATCCAGCTCGTTCATTACGTGGTCGCGCTCGACTACCTGCCTGGCCAGCATCGTCAGGTTGTCCTGCTGGGGATTTCCTGTCAGTTGGCGCTGCGCGACTTCACGAATTTTCCCCGACGTTGCATAGGACGTACCCGAGGGCCTGAACGCATCGAAATTTTTATCAAGCGCCAACGCCAAGTCAGAATCCGACAGCCGTTTATAGGGATCCGCAGGGGGACGCTGGGCATGCAGGACCTGACTGTTGAGTTGCGCGCTATGAGCATTAGACGTGAAGTGACGGTGGATTTCTGCCATGAGTTTGTTTTCCTGGATTGTTCGACATTCCCGCTCTGCACTCCTTCAAGAAAACGCAGAGGCAGAGGGCTGTCACTCTGTGGCGACTAACTTTGGATCGGTTCCAGAGACTTACGCTCGACCTAAATCAACCGCGCCGCCACCAACCAATCCGCCACCGCCTGAAACGAAGCATCCGGCACCGGGTCCCCCGGTACTGTCTTCCTGGCAATTGCCTCCGCCAGGTTTTTGTCTGGCGCCTGCGGTATGCCCAGGTCGAACGCCTCCTGCAACATCCCCAACGCCTCCTCCGGCGAAGCCCGGCACACCACCACCGGCACCGGCGTTTCCCCACGCACATAGCGCACACCGATTACCCAGCCGTCGGTGGTGCCGATCATCATCGAAGCCCGGCCCAGCCCCAGCTTGGTGGCCAGCGCCTGCATCTCCTGGCGCTGGCGCCGCCGCTCGCTCTTGATCAGCGGGTCGCCATCGATATCCTTGCGCTCACGCTTGGTCTCGCTGCGGGTCATTTTCATGTCGCGGCCAAACAGCCAGCGTTGCATCAACACGTCTACCCCGCCCACCAGGATGAAGGCCGCCAGTACAGTAAACACCAGCGGCTTGAGCACCAGGAAAAACGTCGACTCGATACACCCCGCGCCACACCGCGACGACTCCATCAACGCCTGCAACGCGTGCCGCCCCACCACGTAGAACGCTACGGCCAGCACATGCACCTTGATCAGGCCCTTGATGAACTCCACAAAGTTGCGCAAGGCGAACAGCTTCTTGAAGCCTTCCGCCGGGTTGATGCGCTTGAACTCCGGCTTGATAGGCTCCACGGAAAACACAAAGCCGCGCATGGTGATGATATTGGTCAGGATTACCACCCCGGTGGTCACCGCCATCACCGGCAAAGTGATGCCGATCACCAGTTGCTCGGCGTGGTCCAGCACCCGTGGCCACACCGTGGCGAAGGGTTCGATGTAGATCTGCGCGGTCAGGTCGATCAGCGCGGTGACCTGGGCCTGGGCCCGTGGCGCGAGGATTGAGATGCACAGGGTGCAAAACAGGATGACCATGCCCGAGACCAGGTCCTGGCTCTTGGCGACCTGGCCTTTCTTGCGCGCGTCCTTGAGCTTTTTGTCCGTGGCCGGCTGGGATTTTTCTTCGCTGGTATCACCCATGCCCTACTCCATGCCCGCCAGGGTTTTCAGCAGTTCCACGGTGCCGCGAAACTCAGCCAACTGGTCCAGCATCAAAGGAATCAGGAAGCCGATGTAGATCACCATCAGGATCGAGAAAAACAGGTTTTTCACCGGCAGCGACAGGTCGAAAATATGCAGGTTCGGCGCCATGCGCGACAGGTACGCGAGCATCAGGTCGGTGACCAGCAGCGAGATGATCAGCGGCGAGACCATCAGCACCCCGACGCGCATGATCTGGTCAAGGATCGACAGCACCGCCAGCAACGCGGAGCTGGCAAATACCGGGGTGAACGCGGTGACCGGCCACAATTGGTAGCTGTGGTAATAGCCGTCGACCATCAGGATAAAACCGCCGGACATGAAGAACAGCGTTATCAGCATCACCGTCAGCAACGTGGACATCACACTTGATTCCCCGGTGGACAACGGGTCCACCAGTTGCGCCATGGTCGAGCCGCGCTGCAGGTCGATCAACTCCCCCGCCACTTCCGCCGCCCAGAACGGTATGCCGAACAACAGGCCGATCAGGATGCCGATCAGGAATTCCTTGATCAGCAACCCGGCGATAAACAGGCTGCCGTGGTTGGGCATCGAGGTCATGGCGTCGAACACCGGCATGAACATCGGGATCGAAATCGCCACGGCGACGCAGCCGCGAATCATCCCGGTGAGCCCGAGGCGGTTGAACGCCGGGGTGATCACTACCACGCCCATGGCCCGGCAGGCCGCCAGCGAAGCCGAGCTGATCACCGGGTAGGCGACTTCGAGAAACTGTGCGGTAAGGCTGGCATCCATGGGCGGTCAGCGCGTCCACAACGGGAAGTTATCCAGCACCTGGCTGCCGAGTTCCGTCACTTGCCCGGCCAGCACCGGCCCCAGGAATACGATGGTCAGCAGCACCGCCACAAGCTTCACTACCTGGGGCAAGGTCTGGTCCTGGATCTGGGTCAGCGCCTGGAACAGGCCCACACTCAAGCCGACGATAATCGCCACCCCGAGCGCTGGCGCGGAGAGCATCAGCACGGTCATCAGTGCCTGTTTCATCAATGACAGGAAAACGTCCTGGCCCATGGGTCGTGCCTCAGCCGTAACTCAGAATCAAACCGTGCATCAGGCGCGACCAGCCGCTCAATGACACGAACAGGAAGATTTTCAGCGGGATCGAAATCAGGTTCGGCGAGACCATCGACATGCCCATCGCCATCAGCACGTTGGACACCAGCAAGTCCACCACCAGGAACGGGATATACAGCAGGAACCCGATCTCGAAGGCCCGGGTCAGCTCCGAGCTGACGAACGCCGGGATCAGCACCACCAGGTCGTCATCCCGCAGGTCGGCACGGGCTTCCGGCGACCAGATGGTCTCGGTGGCCTGCACGAAAAAGCCGCGCTCGGATTCATTGGCAAACCGCGCCAGGTGCGCCTGTAACGGCGGGCGCAAGGCGTCGCCAAGGTCCTTGAGTTGCTCGACGTGTTCGATGTTCAGGTCGCGCCCTTCCACCTGGCGGTACATGTCGCCAATCAACGGCGTAGTGACGTACACCGAGAGAATCAGCGCGATGCCGTACAGCACCAGGTTCGGCGGCGTTTGCTGCACGCCCAGGGCGTTGCGGATCAGGAACAGCACCACCGAGATTTTCATGAAGCCGGTAAGGGTCACCACCGCCAACGGGATCAACCCGATGGTGGCAACCACCAGGATGATCTCGATCAGGTTCGGCTGATAACCGGTCATGGGGTGGCGAAACTCAGCAGGCGCACACCCAGGCCGTCACCGATTTTCACCAGTTGGCCCTGGCCGACGCGGCGGCCGTTGACCATCAGGTCCACGCCATCCACCGTCGGCGTATTCAGTTGCAGCAGGCTGCCCGTGCCCAACTCCCGCAGTTGCGCCAGGGTCAGTTCCAGGCTGCCGACCTGGCACACCAGCTTGAGGGGCAAATCGTCCAGGGCCGCGGCGGCATCGACATCAGTCATTGTGTTCTCCATGTCCAAAAGGGGCGATTTCAAAGGTTCCTGTAGCTGCAGCGATGAGCCGTCACGCCGGCAGCGGGCTTGCAGGCGGCCCTCAAGGTCCAGCAGCAGTCCGCTGCCGGCTTCGAGCATCAGCACATCGCCGGGCTGCAGGCTGCGCAACTCACCGAGGCTCAGCCATTGCTGCCCGGTGAGCACCGAGAG
The DNA here is from genome assembly GCF_034044025.1 of Pseudomonas sp. SED1. NCBI lineage: Bacteria > Pseudomonadati > Pseudomonadota > Gammaproteobacteria > Pseudomonadales > Pseudomonadaceae > Pseudomonas > Pseudomonas sp. SED1. The sequence continues at coordinate 17,498 of NZ_JAXCIS010000095.1, read as the reverse complement.
TGTCTGGCGCAGCGCGGGTAACAGGTCGGCTTGGACCTGGCCGTGTTGCTCCAGCAACTGCGCCACCAGGAACGCAGCGCTTTCGCTCAGGTCGAGCTGGGCGGCCATTGGCGGGGTGTTGCCGAAGGTCAATGTCAGCGCCAGGTGCACGGGGTAAGACCGCGCCTCGTCACTGGCTTCGAGCAACTGCACGGGGTGGCCGAGCAACGGCTCCAGGCGCTCGATCAGGTCCAGTACAGCCAACTCCAGCAACAGCGAGCGCGGCAATGACGGCAGCACCTGCGCGTCGAACTGCAACGCCAGCGGCACCAGTACTTGCTCCACAGCGGCGGCGGACAGACGCAGGCGCACCGGCGACTGGCCGAGCAACAGCTGCACATCCCGAGGCGATTTCAGCGGCTGGGGATCGGCGGCCCAGGCGACGCTCAAGTCCTGCCCGGCACAACGGCCCTGCCACGCATGGCGCCGGCGGTGCAGCTGGTTATGCACGGTGAGCAGCGCCGGGTCGTGGTGTTCGAGCCAGGGGCCCAACGGGTCGGCAAGGGCGACGATCATGTGCCGAGCCCTTGTTCTTCACGCAACTCACCGGCGACCCGCTCGCAGCTTTCACGCCCGTCCAACAGGCTTTGCCAGGCATCGGACTGGCGCTGGCGGCTCAGGCGTTCCTGGCGAAACAGCTCACGCTCGCGCTCCTGGGTTTGCAGGGTGCTGGAGACTTGGCTGACGTCGCCTTCAAGCAAGCGCTCATCGTCGGACAAGCCCCGCAGGCGATCCTGGGCGGCCTGCCAACTGGCCACCGACAAGCCCTCTGTGAGTGAGGCGTAAATCTCGCCGGCCTCACGGGCAACGGCTTCGCGGTGCAGGCGCAATTGCTCCTTGGCATCAGTCAGGGCGCCGTGGGTTTGCGCGCAGCGTTGCTGCTGCGCCGCCAACTGGCTGGCCGCCCGTTGTTCCCGCAGCACCCGCAGGGTTTGCAGAGTGCGCAGTTGTTCAGTCTTCATCGGTTCTTTTCTCCATCGTCATACCAACAGCGCACTCACTGAGTGCATGAAGATTGAATGTGGGAGCTGTCGAGCTACGGCGAGGCTGCGATAGCGATGTCGGCAGTGCTGACGCCATCGCAGCCTCGCTAAAGCTCGACAGCTCCCACACTGGATTTGGGCTCACACCAGCACCTGGCGCATGCGGGTCAAGGTGTGTTCGGGGCTGCTGGGTTCGATTGAGTGCATGAAGATCAAATGTGGGAGCTGTCGAGCCCCGGCGAGGCTGCGATAGCGGTGGGTCAGGCAACATTGATGTTGGCTGTACTGACGCCATCGCAGCCTCGCTGAAGCTCGACAGCTCCCACACTGGATTTGGGCTCACACCAGCACCTGTCGCATGCGGGTCAAGGTGTTTTCGGGGCTGCTGGGTTCGACTGAGTGCATGAAGATCAAATGTGGGAGCTGTCGAGCCACGGCGAGGCTGCGATAGCGGTGGGTCAGGCAGCATCGATGTTGGCTGTGCTGACGCCATCGCAGCCTCGCTGAAGCTCGACAGCTCCCACACTGGATCTTGCTGCGCTTTCGGGCTCATGCCAGCACCTGGCGCATGCGGGTCAAGGTGTGTTCGGGGCTGCTGGGTTCGTCGGCGTTCTGGCGCAGGAAGGCTTCGATCGCGGCATGGCGGGCGATCGCTTCGTCGGCCAGGGGGTCGCTGCCGGCGGAGTACTCGCCGACGCGGATCAGCATTTCGATTTCGCCGTAACGCGCCATCAATTCACGGATGCGCATTGCCAGGCGTTTGTGTTCGTCACCCGCCACCTGCTCCATCAACCGGCTGCGACTGCGCAGCACGTCCACCGCCGGGAAGTAGTTGCGCTGAGCCAGTTCGGCGCTGAGGGCGATGTGCCCGTCGAGGATCGAACGTGCTTCCTCGGCCACCGGATCGCTGGCGGCGTCGCCTTCGGTGAGTACGGTGTACAGCGCGGTGATGCTGCCTGTGGGGCCCGGGCCGGCGCGCTCCAGCAACTTGGGCAAGGTGGCAAAAAACGACGGCGGATAACCGCGACGTGTCGGTGGCTCACCCACGGCCAGGCCGATTTCGCGCTGGGCCCGGGCGAACCGTGTGAGGCTGTCCATCAGCAGCAGTACGTTACGGCCCTGGTCGCGGTGGTACTCGGCCAGGGTGGTGGCGACAAACGCCGCACGTACCCGCTCGGCCGCCGGGCGATCCGAGGTGGCAACCACCGCGACGGTACGCGCGCGGGCCTGGGCGTCCAGTTGCACGTCCAGCAGTTCGCGCACTTCCCTGCCCCGCTCGCCAATGAGGCCGATGACAATCACATCGGCTTCACTGTTACGGATGATGCTCGCCAACAATGAGGACTTGCCCACCCCGGGCTCGCCAAAGATGCCCATGCGCTGGCCTTGTGCAAGGGTCAGCAAACCATCGATGGAGCGAATGCCCAACGCCATGGAGCGTACGATCAATTGCCGCGAGAACGGTGCCGGAGGCTCGGCATGCAAGGGATAGGTCTGCAAGTTCAGGGTCGGCGATACACCATCACCGTCGAGAAACTCGCCCATGGGACTGATCACTCGTCCGAGTTGCGCATCGCCTACCGCCACACCGAGGCTTTCGCCGGTGGCGATGATTTGCGTGCGGGTCGACAGGCCTTCCATGGAGCCGATGGGCGACAGGATCGCTTCATCACCATCAAAACCAATCACCTCGGCGCTGAGGCTGCGGCCACTGACCGGATCGCGCAAATGACACAGCTCGCCGATGCTCGCCCCCGCCACGCTGGCCCGCAGCAACACCCCGCGAATACTCAGCACCGTGCCTTGCATCGGACGCAAGCGGGCCAGGGACAAGCGCTCGGTCAGGCGCGGCAGCAGTTGATTGAGGTTCATGCCACGCCCTCTTCGGCAAAGGGCAACAGGCTCCGGCGCAGGGATTGCAACTGCGCTTCCAGCCCCAACTCAACCGAGCCCGCCGGGCTGTTGAGGCGGGCCTGGCCAGCGCTCAGTTGCGCATCGGCCTCCACGGCGATGCCGTCCTTCAGCAACTGTTGGCGCAGGGCATTCACTTCGGCCGGTGGCACCCATAAGGTCAGCGCCTGGCCCTGACGAAACGCGCTCAACGCCTGGCGCGTGCAGCGCACCACGCGGTCGGTGTCGTCCAGCTCGCCGAGCACTTCACGCACGATGCCCAGGGCCAAATCCGCCAGCGATGCTTCAAGCCCGGCCAGGTATTGCTGGACCTGGGCCTGGGTTTCCAGCAGCAACTGCGCGACCTGTTCGGCGCCTTCGCGCCGCGCGCTTTCAAAGCCTTCGGCACGTGCGGTGTGCAGCCACTGGTCGCTGTCGGCCTTGATCTGCTCGGCGTGTTCCTTGGCGGCTTGCACGAAGGCGAAACCATCGGTCCACAACGCCGCTTCATCGGCGCGCAAAATCCGCGCAGCAGGACGGCTGGGTAATTCACTCATGGGCAAGCTCCTCGGCGAGTAACCGGGCGGCGACGGTCTGGACAATTTCCAGGTCGCGGGGCAAGCGCCCGCTATAGCCTTTGGGTGCGACAAAACGCAGGGGCAGCCAGCCCTGCAACTCGGCGGGCTGGGCCTGCAGCCAGGCGGCGACACAGGTGAGGCCATCGCGGTCGATAGCGTCGATCAACTCGGCGGGCTCTCGCAGCAGGTCGGCCGCGCCGCCCAACTGCCGGTTCGCCAGGGCCAGGGCAAAGGCTTCCTGACCGAGGCCTTCGCGCAGTTCATTGACCACTTCGCGGCGGATCTCCCGGCTCAAGGTCGAGGCATGCCAGATCGCGCCACACAGCCTGGGCAATCGCTCAAATTGCCCCGGGTTCAGCAGCAACACCGGCAAATCGGCAGCCGGTGGCGTGACCAGATGCGCCAGCGGCGCCAACTGATAATGGCTGGCCAGCAACTGCTCCAGGCGCGACCGAAAACGCGGCTGCCCGTGCAAGGCTTGCAGCACCTCGGCGGGCAGGCCTTCGCCAAAACATTCGCCGAGGCTTTGCTCGCGCACAAAATGCAACGGCTGGGCGATCAGGCCCTGCCAACGCTCCACCAGGCTCATTCACCCTCCTTGAGCACATACAACGCCTGGGACTGGCGCCGCGCCCACTGTTGCCGGGCCAGCACGCCGCACGCGCCGAGGGCGAGCAGCAGCAAACCGCCGAACAGCAACCGCGCCTGGTTCAGGTTGTCTTCCAACAGCCACAGGCCCAAGAAGCGCGCCAATCGCGGTTGCGCCGGGTTCTGGCTGATGGACACGGCGGCCTTGATCGCCGTCACCGAGACGCCGTCATAGCTCAGGCCGGAAATACCGTTGGCCACCAGGGTCTTGATCTGCGGGATCAGCGTATTGATATCGGTGCCCGGGTCGTAGCGCACCAGTACCGAGGCCGACGACGGCGAGATCACTCGCTTGAGCAGGTCATTGTCCGGCAGCACCACATGCACTCGCGCCGAGACGATGCCGTCGATCTGCGACACCGAGTGGGACAGCTCTTCGCTCAAGGCGTAGATCATCTGCGCCCGCTCCTGCACCGGCGACGACACCAGGCCGTTGCCCTTGAACACCTCGCCCATGTTGGAAAAGCTCTGCTGCGGCAGGCCGGCGTTGTCCAGCAGGGTCATGGCTTCGGCGAAGCGCTGTTCGTCGACCACCACTTTCAGCTGGCCGTTGTCCTGCACCTTGCGCGTCGCCGGGATGCCGTCGCGCAGCAGCACCGCGACCATGGCGTTGGCGTCGCGCTCGCTGAGGTTGGTGTAGAGGTCCATGTCGCAGGCCTGCAAGAGGCTGGCGAGCATGCCGATCAGCAGCAGGCGCAGGGCACGGTTTGGGCTTGGCATGGCGTTATTGACCCTTGAGCAGCGTGTTGGCGGAACCGGAAATCTGCGTCGCACCGCGCACCACCATCTGGGTTTCGATGGAGTAGTCGAACATCTTGCCCAGTGAATGGACGATCTGGTCGACCTGCTGCTCGGCGACTTTCTTGCCCGGTTCTGCAGTGGGCGAGGCGCCCGAGGTGCGGATATCTGCAGCGGCCACTGGCGGCGGCGCCGACGGGTTATTGGTGAGCAAATCGGCGCGCTCGGAAAAGGTCCGGGAGCGGTCGATAAAACTGTTCAGGCGCTCCATCAGGCCCGAGCCGATCTGATGGGGGCTGGCGCCCTCGGGCATGCCCTTGGCCGTATTGGCCATGTGCTCGAACAGATTCTGCGAGGCCCCGGCGGGCCCCGCGCCGGCGGACGGCGGCAAGGCCGTGGCGCTGGCAGCGAGACTGATGGTCATGGGTGCGCCCTACTCTTCGTCGTCATCGGACATGGCGTCATTCAGCATTTCCTGCGCCTTGGGCATGATGATGAATTGACCGCCGATGGTGACCGCCTGGGTGATCAGGGCATCGGTGAATTCGGCGTCGGTCATCTCCGGTTTGTCGGCGCTCTTGGCGTTATCCACCGCGGCGTTGAACTTGGCTTCAGGGCTGGCGCCACCGGGGGCGAGGTTGCTGTCTACGGCGGTTACGGACATGGTCATGCTCCTTTACTGGGGTTGGGGTGAATCAAGGGGTTTCGGTGCTCACCTGGGCACCGCGAAACACTCGCACGCCGCGCTCGCGCGCGACGACGGGCGCCGCGGCCTTGGGTTGCAGGTGATCCACATGCTGCTGAACCAGCGCCAGGTACGGCGGCGGCCCGGACACAAAGACTTCATCGCCCTCGGGACCATTGCGCATCGACAACTGCTGGCCGAACACATCGAGGTTGTTCAAATACGCCTGCAACTGGTCCAGGTTCAGGGCACTGGCCTTGAATAGCTTGGTGGTGATTTCGTCGCTGGCATTGAGGTACAACAGGTTGCCGTCGAAGTACCAGGTCAGGCCGTTGGTGCTGCACAGCGTCTGCAGAAACTCCCCGGCGGTGGCGGCGCGCACGGTGCTGCGGGCCTTGCCACGCACCTTGTCCGAGAGCACCAGCGGGATGTCGAGGTTGTGGCCGAACTCCTCGAGGGCGGCGCGCACGTCCTGATCCACCAGTACGTAGGCGTAGGGTTTGGCAAACCATTCGGGCTCTTCGTCGGCGTGGGCAATCGAGGCGCCAAACAGCACCGACAGACATAGGAGCGCCATGGAAAATATGCTTACATGACGTCCGCCTTCGCCCAACGAGTTGTGACGATGACCAAACACTTTTTGCTTGCCGGCAGCCTGTTGCTGGCCGCCTGTTCCAGTACTGCGCCGAGCGATACCGATCGCTCGGTGCAACTGGCCAACGACCTGAACAAACGCGGCGACTACGCCAGCGCGGCGGCGCTGTACGAACGTGCGGCCCAGCAACCGGGCGCCGGCATCGACCTGTGGCTCAAACTCGGCCAGGCGCGGCTCGACGGCAACGACGCGCCCGGTGCTGAACGCGCCTTCCAACAAGCCCTCGGCCTCCAGGCGCACAACGCCGACGCCTTGCTGGGACTGGGCACCGCGCAACTGCGCCTGGGCAAAACCCAACGCGCCGTGACGGCCCTGGGCCAAGCCGCAGAGGCCAACCAGTCGCCGGTCGCGTACACCCGACTGGGCATCGCCCAAGTGCTGAACGGCCAGGCGGTGGCGGCACAAACCGCCTTCGGCAAAAGCCTGAACCTGCAACCCGACGACCTCGACAGCCGCTGCAACCTGGCCCTGGCCTACGCCCTTGGCGGCCAGTCGCAACAGGCATTGGACACCATCGCCCCCGTCACCCAATCGCCCCGCGCGTTGCCACGGCATCAGCGAAATGAATTGTTGGTGCTGGTATTGGCGGGATACGAACAACGAGTGGCCGGTTTGCCGCTGGACGATATACCGGCGGCTGAGCGTGCACGCCTGATCACAGAAGCCAACCGCATCAAAGCCATCAGCGATCCGATTGTGCAAGCGCGTGAATTGGGGTTGGTGGACACGCACTAAACCCAACTGCTGTTGCTGTTGCTGTTGCCCTGCTTTTGATCTTGCTTTTGATCTATCAGGCCCCGTCAACCACGATGGCCGCAAGCAGGCACGGTGGAGCGGGTAAATCGGCAGGGAAGCCGATTTAGCCGCGCCGGGCCATGGATGGCCCGTCGCGGCGGCCTGCGGAGCCGGGCCGGAGTGCGGGCATGCCGAGCCTAGGCGAGGCACCGAGTGGTGGGGCAAAGACCTTTTGGTTACTTTTGGGGCGTTTGCCAAAAGTGACCCGCTGTAAGAGCGGAACCATAAGAAGCCGTTACCGCAGGAATGGATATGTACACGGTAAGCTTCAAGATCCCGGTCGCCTGCCAGACCGCTTTCGCGAGCAAGCCCGCTCCCACATTTGGGCAGTGGTGGGACAGACATATCTGCTGGGCCTGGAAAACCGCTATCGCAGGCAAGCCAGCTCCCACAGTTAGTCTGTGGTGTGACAGATGGATCTGCTGGACCCGGAATACCGCTATCGCAGGCAAGCCAGCTCCCACAGGGGGAATGCATACGCAGGGTCATTGCTCCGCTCCCGGAGCGCCCGCCTTGGCCTCTTGCTGAGCCTGACGCCGCTGCAACTGCTCCCGATCAAACCCCTCGATATACACCTGCGCCGCCCGCCCAACCGGCGCCGCCATCGCCGGGCCGGTGGCCCGCCCCTGATTCAAATCCTGCCGCTGCTCCACCATCTGCATCAAATTCAAATTGTTGGCACACCCCAACGGCAAGGTCGCCTTGAAATCCTCATCCAGCCCAATCTCATCCTTGGCCGGCGGCTGCTGGCACTGGCTCGGCAACCCATCCGCCTGATACTGCGGCGAGTAATACACCGGTGCCAAATGCGTCTTGCAGCCCACCACCAACAAGGGCAAACACATCAACAAACGCGAAACTTTCATGACATGCCCCCTCATCAATTCATGTAAAAACCGAACGCCCCACCACTGCGCGGCCCCGCCGCTGCGGCGGTTGCAGGCTGCGCATCCAGCGGCGTGGCCAACGTGCGGCTGCGCACCGGCTCCACCAGATATGGCGTGATCAAAATCACCAACTCGGTTTCGTTGCGCTGAAAACGCTTGGAGCGAAACAGGTTGCCCAGGATCGGCAAGTCCCCCAGCAACGGCAGCTTCTCGATGTCCTGGCTGCTCTCACGCTGGAACAGCCCGGCAATCGCAAACGTCTGCCCGCTGCCCACTTCCACCCGCGTATCGGCCCGGCGCACGCTGAACGACGGCACATGGAAATTGCCGAAATCCACCGTCCCGCCACTCACCACACTGCTGACCTCCGGGCGCACTTGCAGGGCAATACGGCCGTTGGGCAGCAGGGTCGGGTTGAACAGCAGCGACACGCCGAACGACTTGTATTCAATGCCCACCAGATCCCGATTCACCGGCACCGGAATCGCCACTTCGCCGCCCGCCAGGAAGCTTGCGGTCTGCCCGGTCATCGCGGTGATATTCGGCTCGGCCAGGATTTGCAGAATCCCGTTGGCCTGCAACGCGTCGAGCATGCCGTCGATATTGGTGTTGCCCGAACCGCTGCCCGCCGCCGCCAAGCCACCTGCGGTCGCCGCTGCCAATGGCCCACCGGTGATCAGCCCGAAGGAAAACGTGCCGTTGCTGAACATGGCGTTCCAGTTCACGCCGTAGTGCAGCAGCTCCGAGCGGGACACTTCAGCGAACCGCACCCGCAAATTGACCTGGGCCGCACCGGCGTACTCCGTCGTGTTGACCGCACTCTGAAAACCCTGGCCCTGGGGGTTGAGCAAGGCATTCAAATCCGTCGCCTCGCCCACGCTGCGCACCGTGCCCTTGGCGATCAAGCGATTACCCGCGCCGCTGATCTGCGCGCCGTTGCCGGGATGCAATTCCTGCATCGGCGCGGTCACCGCCTGGGTGGCGCTGCTGACAGCCAGGGACAGGCTGGCGAGCTGTTTGCCATCGCTGCCGAGGGCAATCAGGCTGGTATTGCCCGGGGCCTTGCCGAAGATGTAGATCACACCGGGCGACACCACTTGCAGGTCGGCAATCCCCGGTTCGGCCACCAGCACCGACTCCACCGGGGCCACAAAATGCAGGATCCGGCCTTCTCCGGAGGCCAGGCTGATGGAGCCTTGGGCGCCATTGGCAATGTCCTGGGCGCTGCACAAAAACGACGCCAACGTCAGCAACAACAGAGAAAAACGGATCATGAGGCAGACGCCAGGGAAGTGACGGAAGCCGCGGCAGGTGCACGGCGGTTGGAGATATCGGTGAGGCTGATGGTCACCAGCGCTTGCAGGTTGTATTCGGTGGCCAGTTCGCGAAACGACAGCACCGCCAGCTCCAGTTCACCGCGCAGCACCAAGCGACGCAGGCTGCGGCGCAATTCCGGATGCACCAGCAATACCGCGCTGTTGGCCTCGAGGGTTTTGTCGCAGGCCTGGCGCAGTTGGGCGAGCAAGGCGCGGTTGACCTCCTCCGGGATCACTTCGCGGCTCGGCTCCTGGCGCCGCAGGGACGCGCGCAGTTGGTCTTCCAATCCCGGCGCCAGTACCAAGGCGCCAATCACCCGATTGCGGTCGGCGTATTGATGGCTGATCTGCCGCGCCAACGCGGCGCGCAGGTGTTCGGCGAGGCGGCCGGCGTCGGTTTCCCGGGCGCCCCACTCCACCATGGCTTCGAGCAAGGCCCGTTGATTGCGGATCGACACGCCCTCGCCCACCAGCAGGCGCAGGGTCTCGGCCACTCGCTGCAAGGGCACCAGGCGCAGGGCTTCCTTGACCAGTTCACCGTAGGTGGCTTCGGTACGTTCAAGCAGCAGGCGAGTTTCCTGAATCCCGAGGAAGTCCGCGGCATAGCGGCGCAGGCTGCGCTCCAGCACGCCGCGCAGCACTTCGTCCGGCAGCAGGAAGCCGATGCCGGCAGCGCGCAACGCGTCTTCGTGCTGACGCTCGATCCAGTGCGCGGCGCGGCCATTGAGAGGCGAATCGGCTTGCAGGGTGGCGATGTCCAGCAGTTGCACGTGCACCGGATCGTCCTGCAACAACAGGCAGTTGATCGGCATCTCGCCTTCGCTGACCGGCACGCCTTCCAGGGACACGCGGAAGCTGCCCGGCGTGGCCTTGGCGTCCACGTGAATGCCCGGCACCGGCATATCGACGCCGAGGTCGCTGCGAATGTCGTGACACAGCGCTTCGATGCGTTGGCTCAGTAGCTGGCGTGGTGCACTCAGGGCCAAGGCGCTGCCGAGGGTCAGCAGCACCCGAGTGTCGGGGGCCACGCCGTAATCCTGCTCGGCCTGCACTTCCACCTCCGGTTCCAGGGTCTCGATCAGCGCCTCGGGTTCCACCTGATTTTCACGGGTATGGCGGCGGTACATCACGAACGCCGCGCCACCAAATACCAGTGACAAACCCAGGAATACCCAGGTCGGAAAGCCCGGGATCACGCTGACGCCGACCATGATCAATGCGGTCAGGCCGAGGGCCCGGTAGCTGGCGCCCAACTGCTTGAGAATCTCGCTGCCGAGGTCACCCGCCTCGCCGTCGCTGTTGACCCGCGTCACCACAGTGCCCGCCGCCACAGAGATCAACAGCGCTGGAATCTGTGCGATCAAGCCGTCGCCCACGGTCAGCAGCGAATAGGTGTGCACCGCCGCGCCGAACGCCATGTCGCGCTCGATCATGCCGATCAGCATGCCGCCCAGCAGGTTGACCGCAAGGATCACCAACCCGGCAATCGCGTCGCCCTTGACGAACTTCATCGCCCCGTCCATCGCGCCGAACATCTGGCTCTCGCGCTCCAGGCGTGAGCGCCGGCGACGGGCTTCGGCCTGGTCGATATCGCCGTTGCGCAGGTCGTTGTCGATGCTCATCTGTTTGCCGGGCATCGCGTCCAGGGTGAAGCGCGCCGCCACTTCGGCGACCCGCTCGGCGCCCTTGGTGATCACCACGAACTGCGCCACGGTGATGATCAGGAACACCACCATGCCCACCACCACCTGGCCGGCAATCACGAAGTCGCCGAAGGCCTTGACGATGTGGCCGGCGTCGCCGTGCAGCAGAATCAAGCGGGTGGTGGTGATGGACAGCGACAGGCGAAACAGAGTGCTGAGCAGAATCAGCGGCGGCAGCGCCGAGAACTCCACCGAGTGGCCGATGTAGAACGCCACGATCAGGATCAGGATGCTCAGGGCGATGTTCAGGCCGATCAGCATGTCCACCAGGTAGGTGGGCAGCGGGATGATCATCATCACAATCGCCATCAGCATGAACGCGACGATGATCACGTCGGTACGCTGGGCGGCCATGCGCGCGATGCCGTTCAGGCGATTGAGCAGGTTCATGGCGCCACTCTCCGTGCAGCCAGGTAGCGTTTGAAGCACTGGCGCGCTTCGTCCTTGCGTTCGCCGTACCACAGCGCCCGGGCGCGTAGCAGCAACAGGCTGGCGGACTCGCCTTCCAGCGCCACCAGGCGGTCCAGGGCCGCGAGTGCGCGGGTAAAGTCGCCACTGTCGGTGAACGCCAGCACCAGCGAGCGCAGCAGCAGGCCGTCGTCGGGCGCCACGCTCACGGCAATCAGCAACATCACCAGCGCACGCTGGGACTGGCCGTTGCGCCGGTACAGCTCGCCAATGCCCTTGAGCAATTGCACGGCGTCGTCGTTATTCCGGGACATCAGGCCTGGACCTCCGAGCGTTGTTGTTCGAGGGTGCGGCGCATGTCGATTTCCTCGCTGATCAGGTCATGGGCCAGCGCCTTGATCTGCGGCTCGGCGTCGAGGTTCGGCAACAGGTGCTGCATCACGTGATCCAGCAACTCCAGGGAACGTGCGCTGCCGAACAGCAGCGAGTCGACGCCGGCGGCGCTGGTGAGTTCTTCCAGGTCACTGCGCAGGGAGCGGCGGGACTGGACCTTGCGGGTTTTCAGCACGGCCTCGAAGGCGGTGGCCTGGCGCGAATTGACCGGGCGGATCGCCTCGACCGGCGCGCTGCGCACATCACTGGGAATCAACGGACGGGGTTCGACTTTCATCCCGGGGCCTTAGCTGAAAAAAGCAGCGTCATAGGGTGAAGGTGAAGCGTTCTTCGCCACGGGCGAGGATCACCTGGTTGTTCTCGATGCGTTCCAGTACCCAGTTGTCGGACAGGGCCGCGCCGGGGTACAGGCGCTTGCCGCTGTCGTTGATCACATAGGGATGAGTGCCGAACCACACCGCCTGAAAGCGCACCCGGGGCCGGGCCGCATCCGCACGCACCGCGACCCGCGGGTTGAGCACAATCTGCTGGCCATAACGCTGGTCGAAGGCTTGTTGCAAGGCCACCCACTGGGGCTTCTGTGCCCGCTCGAAAGAGCCGACGGCATTGAGCTGGCCGTCGACGTCGCTGACCTTCACGGCGTCCAGGTGGGCGGCTTGTAATTGCCCTTCGAACCAGGCCTTGGCCTCGGCACGGGAAGGCTTGGCTGCGGTTTTTTCGGCGACCGGCTGTACGGCTTGCGCTTGCGGTGGATCGTTGCGAAATGCCAAGGCACCTGCGCACACGAACAGCAAGGCGCTGGCGATGATCCACGGGGTGAATGTGCGTGTTGCCACAAGCGGTTTTTCAGAGCTGCCCGGCAGCGCCAGGCTCACACCCGCCGTGCCGATGCGCAGTTGCAGCGGCAGCCGCGCGCGATGGCCGCTGCCTTGTGGAATACGGATATCACCGGCAGTGCCAGTGATCAGGACATCACCGCCAAGGGCTTCGACGGCCACCTGTGCACCTTCAAAACGCAGGCGCAGATGCAGCTCGGCGATTCCGGGATCGCTGAGCAGAAGGTCGGCAGCCAGCGCGGCGCCAAGGGTGTAGACCGGCTGGTCGAGCATCAGGGAACTGCCCTGGTGCAAACCGTGGGTCACGAGCAGGGTCGGCGCGCCGTTCGCGGCGGGCAGGCCCAGGGAAATCAAGGCTGTCATTGTTGGGTTTGCCCCCTTGAGAATCACAGGTCGCAACCACACCTGTGCCGATCAACAACGGTGCAACGGGGTAACGCAGGTATACGGGCAGCGCCGGCGCTGCCCGTATGGCGAATCAGTTCTGCGGACGCTGTTTGGTGGCGTCGAGCTCTGCTTTTTTCGCGGTGCTGATCTCGGTGATCTTGGCCGACTTCTCGATGGCCATGTTGAAAGTTGCTTCCATCTTCGCGATAGCGTCGTCGGCGCCGCCTGCACTTACTGGTGGAGTAGTAGCCATGTTCAATCTCCTTGCATCGATAGGGAAGTTAAGCCGCATGCAAACCGAACCGAACTCCCCGCGTCAGACAGTGAGTTGGCAATGCAGCTGTCGGTTTGCATGGGACCCATACTACTCACGAATAAAACGCCTTCGCTGTGAAAGCTTGTGAAACGTTCGCGGTGGGCGCTGTGAAAAATCCGGCTCAACCTGCCGTTGAGAAAATCTCATCCCAAGGCAGTCGTGGAACTTTCGTTGAAAACCCAATACATGACGAAACCCAATGATTACGGGGCCTTTCGCTTAATCATGAACGGTTTTGAACAATGCGGAAGCCAATAACGCCAGGGCAAAAATGTTGACTACCCAACAATTTATGAAAATAACGCAAACAACTTCACACTTTTACCTAATAGCCAATTGCCCAACTTTGCAGATATTGCCATTTGTAACAAAAGCGACTTGATCATCGCGTTTGATAGCTCGGCGCGGGCTTGTTCAATAACACTTCGCAACTTTCGCCCGCCCCAGTTAGTGCACTTGCACTAAATATCGATTGATATAAGACAACTTCCAGGTGATCTATGACTGCGATCCCGAATGGCCTTGATCCTGCTGACAACAAGGGCCCGGATGGCTCCCGGAGCACGTTCGAAAAAGCCCTGTTCACCGCCGTCGACCGGCCGGTATTCGACCCCTCGAAAATCCGCGGCCCGTCCATCCCGCTGCCTTACCAGAACGTGCAGGCACCGGTGAACAACAGCATCACCTACACCCCGCTGGGCAGCGACAAACCGGTGACCCTCAAGCAGATCGACAACCCCCGGCTGTTTGAGCAATTGGTCAACCAGTACAACGCGCAGCAAAGCGACGCGACGCTTGAGAAGAACCTGGCTGACAGCAAAAGCGCCGGCTACAAGGAGGCCGACGCCAGCACCGTGGCGCCCGGCTTGGGCAATTACAAGGCGATCGGCAGTACCACGGAATTGGGCCCGGGGTTGATCCGCTACGAGACCAGCGCCGGCGACAAAATCGTGGTCAGCCAGAAGGAAACGCCCGCGCTGTTCGCTCAGGTCAGCGGCGATTCGGCCAAGCTCTTCGCGATCAACGCCAGCCAGTCCGAGGGCTACCGCCTGGCCGGCCCCACCGAAACCATGGACCCGGCCGCGAAGATCGGCCCGCCCGAGGAAGTCGGTCCAGGCCTGATTCGCTATACCACCGCCGCAGGCGACAAGGTGATCGTGTCCCAGGACATCACCCCCGCGCTGTACGACCAGGTGGCCAAACTGTATGCCGGCAGCACCGGCGCCGCGGGTGCCTCGGACACGTCCTGGATCGACACGTCGTCGTTCGGCGTATCCGGCGCCAAGGACTGGGACACCATCACCGGCAACACCAGCGGCACGCCGACCAAGGAAGAACTCGACCTGAACCGGCCGAAGGCGGCCGCGCAATTGCTCTCGCAAAACTGGGACGCCTGGGGTCTGCACGGCGCGCCGATCGACTTCGCCAACCCGCCGACTACCCTGCCACCCGAGGCCCAGGCCGTGCTCAAGTACGTGGCCAGCAGCCCGAGCCTGATGGCCGCGCTGGACACCGGCGGGCGCGGCAAGGCCGACAACGTGATCACCCATTCGGACGTCGACCACTTCATCGACAACGCCGGCAAGGACCTCGGCGCCGCGTCGAAATCCTATGGCAGTTTCCTCGGCGGCCACCCCGGCGACCTGGCCAAGGCCAATGCCAAGTCGGCGGCGATCCTGATGGCCAACGAGAGCCTGGCTGCCGGCGCGGGTCCGGCGATGCGCCCCGGTGACGCCAACCAGCGCAGCAACGACGGCATGCTGCGCACCGACAACCTGCAAGCCTTGGGCAACGATTCGGCACTGAGTACCGAGCTGACCGGCGCGGCGGCCATGTGGTCCAGACCCGGGATGTTCCATGCCCTGGAAACCGGTGGCGACAACCCGGCCACCGGCAAGTCGGACGGCATCGGCACCCGCGACAACATCGGCGCCTGGCTGGAAAAACAGGCACCGAAAACCGACAGCGACACCCTGACCTTCCTCGACGGTGCCGCCACCCGGGATGCCGTCGCCGGCGTCGACACCTCGGGCCTGACCGCCGACATCCTGGCCAACCCGCAGAACTACAGCGGCGAACAGAAAGCCGCAGTACTGGTGCAACTCACCGATGCGCAAACCCGCCTGCTGGTGAGCGACTACGTACCCCACTCCGGGCTGATGGACAAGTACACCTCGCCCCACTACGGCCTCAACCCCAACGAAGACAAGATCAAGGCGCAGCTGCAAAGCGGCATCGAAACCCTCTCGGCCGATCCGGACGTGCAAGGCTTCCTGCAAAACAATCGCGGCCCGGCACTGGCCGACATCGTCGACAGCAACCCGAGCCTGAAAGTCGCGATGCAGGACTACTACACCAATAGCATCGAGACCGGCAAAAACCTCAACGACAACCTCAACGCCAAGGACCAGAACGGCAAGCAGATCGACATGGGCATAGGCCTGCAAAACGCGGCCAACGACACCACCATCGCCAACCTGGCGCTGGGGGGCAACGGCCATGTGGACCTGACCGGCATCGCCGACAAGGCCGGGCAAAGCGACAACGTCCAGCAGTATTACAAGACCGAACTCGTGACCGGCAAAGCCTTCACCGACGCGGTGGCCGGTGGCATGGACCCGACCGTCGCGGCCAGCAGCTTCGCCGCCAGCACTGCCTCGGCCCAGGCCTTCCTCGGCGACAAAGCCTCAGCAGAGGACGCCGCCACCTTGCAGGTGAACTTCAACGAAGCCCTTGGCGATGCGCTGCTCGGCGGCGCGACCACCGACACCCTGAACATCACTTTGGGGGACGGCAAGGGCAACTTCGACGAAGCCAAAGTCACCGCGGCGATCAACGACGCCCAGCAGAAAGACCCGCAGATGTTCGTCACCTCGGACGGCGGCAAGATCGACCCGGCGCAAGTGGTGTCGATGCTGCGTTCGGTATGGGACATCGGGCGCCAGGGCAACAAGATCGCCGACGCATTGCCCAAGGCCATCGAAGGCATGAAGTTCGGCGACGTCAGCCCGGCGTTCAAGCAAGGCCTGCTGCACATCGGCAGTGCGGTGTTGATGAGCGGCGTGCTGATGGCCCGTTCGGCCAGCGGCAGCAACACGCCGGTGGCGGACGCGAACCGGGTATCCGCCGGCCTGCAATTTGCCGGGTTGTTGATGGAGGGTGGCACCAAATACGCCAAGGAGGCGGGTTACGGCATCACGTGGGTCAATCGTCCGGACGGCGGCACCATCGGTGACTTCCCCGGCAAGGTGCCCGTGGGCAAGGGCCCGCTGAGTCCGCAGCAAATCGCCAATCTCGGTGCGGTCGGGAAGATTATCGGCTCGGCGGGCGGGATTATCGGCGGCGTGATCGGGGTGATTGGCGGTGTCGACTCGTTGAAAAAAGGTGATTACCTGAGCGGCAGTTTCTCGGTGGCCACCGGTGTGCTGGGCACGGGTGCGGCGGTGGCCGGATTGGTGGAGGCCGGGGCCGGGTTGTATGGCGCTACGGAAATCGGCGCGGTGGCCGGGACCATCAGCGGCATCCTCGGTGGGGCTACGGCGATTCTCGGCGGGATCGGCAGCGCCTTTCTGCCCTTCGCCCTGGCCGATGCTCATGGCAAGGCGCAGGACGCGTTCTATGGGCAGCTTGTGCCGGTGCTCAAGCAATATGGTTTGACTGGCGGGCCGACGGAGCCGGGCGATTATCCGGAAGATCCGATCCCGGCGATCAACACCTGAACCTTCCTTGCAGCCTTGCGTGAAAGGGAGGCGCGTGGGGCTGTGTCTTGAACAAGCATAAAGGTTAATCACATGACGTATTCACAACGCAGCCAACTTGAAGACAGCGCTTTTGAAATTCACTTTGGGCCTTATCGCCTGCTGCCCAAACGTCATCTGCTGCTGAAAAACGGTGAGCCGGTGAGTTTGGGGAATCGGGCCCTGACGTTGCTGATAGCCCTCGCCTCCCGGCCTGGTGAGCTGTTGGAGAAGACCCAATTGCTGGACATCGCCTGGCCACGGTTGGTGGTGGAGGAATGCAACCTGCGGGCGCAGATCAAGGCGATCCGCCGGGCGTTGGGGGATGAAGATTCGGTGTATATCGCGACGGCGACGGGCCAGGGGTATCGGTTTGTCGCGCCGACCTGGGTTGAGCGTGAGGCGCTGAAAAAGCCGGTGGTGTTGGGGGTTTATAGCTGTCGGCGTTGTTTGGGGGGGGATTTGGATCGGGGGCATATCCAGTATTTGGGTAACGGCTGATAG
>NZ_JAXCIS010000094.1:0-5925 GCF_034044025.1 Pseudomonas sp. SED1 | reverse complement strand
AAGCCCGCTCATACATTAGCCAGATGGGCATCAACCGCCCAAGTAAGCCTCACGCACTTTCGGATCGGTCAGCAATTGTTCGCCGCTGCCCTGCATCACCACCCGGCCGTTTTCCAGCACATAGGCGCGGTCGGCGATCTTCAGTGCCTGGTTGGCGTTCTGCTCCACGAGGAACACCGTTACACCGTCCTTACGCAGTTGTTCGATGATGTCGAAGATCTGCTGGATGATGATCGGCGCCAGGCCCAGGGACGGTTCGTCCAGCAGCAACAACTTGGGCTTGCTCATCAGCGCACGGCCGATGGCGAGCATTTGCTGTTCGCCGCCGGACATGGTGCCGCCGCGCTGGCTGAAGCGTTCCTTGAGCCGCGGGAACAGGTGCAGCACCTTGTCCATCTGCTCCTGGTAATCGCCCTTGTCGGTAAAGAACCCGCCCATGGCGAGGTTCTCTTCCACGGTCAGGCGGGCAAACACCCGGCGACCTTCCGGAACCACGGCAATGCTCTTGCGCATGATCTCGGAGGAGGCCTGGCCCACCAGTTCCTCACCCATGTAGCGGATGCTGCCGCTATGAGCCTGGGGCGAACCGCACAAGGTCATCAGCAGCGTGGATTTACCGGCACCGTTGGCCCCGATCAGGGTGACGATCTCGCCCTGGCGCACTTCGACGTTGACGTTGTGGAGCGCCTGGATCTTGCCGTAGAAAGTGGAAACGTTTTCGAATTGCAGCATTTTACGCTTCCCCCAAATAGGCTTTGATCACGGCCGGGTTGTCGCGGATCTGCTCCGGCGTTCCGTCGGCCAGTGGCGTGCCCTGGTTGATCACGACGATATGGTCGGAAATGCTCATGACCAGTTTCATGTCGTGTTCGATCAGCAGCACGGTGGCGTTGTTTTCTTCACGCAACACACTGATCAGCGCCTTGAGGTCTTCGGTTTCCTTTGGGTTCAGGCCGGCGGCCGGTTCGTCGAGCATCAGGATCCGCGGACGGGTCATCATGCAGCGAGCGATTTCCAGGCGACGTTGCTGACCGTAGGCCAGGGTACCGGCAGGGCGGTTGGCAAACTCGGTGAGGTTGACCTTGTCCAGCCAGTACGCGGCGTATTCCATGGCCTCGCGTTCGCTCTTGCGGAACGACGGGGTCTTGAACAGGCCGGCAAAGAAGTTGGTGTTCAGGTGACGATGCTGGGCGATCAACAGGTTCTCGACCGCTGTCATGTCCTTGAACAACCGCACGTTCTGGAAGGTCCGCACCACGCCCTTGCGGGCGATTTCGTGGCCGGCCAGGCCCTGGATCGGCTGGCCATCCAGCAGGATGCTGCCGCCGCTTGGCTTGTAGAAGCCGGTCAGGCAGTTGAACACCGTGGTCTTGCCGGCGCCGTTGGGGCCGATCAGAGCCACAACCTGCTTCTCTTGTACGGTCAGGGCCACGCCGTTGACCGCGAGCAAACCGCCGAAGCGCATGCTCAAATTTTCGACTTTCAGGATCTCGCGGCTCATTTGCGCAGCTCCATGTGTGGACGTTGCATGGGCAGCAGGCCTTGAGGACGCCAGATCATCATCAGCACCATCATGGCGCCGAACATCAACATGCGGTATTCGCTGAACTCACGCATCATTTCCGGCAGCAGGATCATCACGATCGCCGCGAGGATCACACCCAGCTGCGAGCCCATGCCGCCCAGCACCACGATGGCAAGGATGATTGCCGACTCGATGAAGGTGAACGACTCCGGGGTCACCAAACCTTGGCGAGCGGCGAAGAAGCTGCCAGCGAAACCGGCGAAGGTTGCCCCGAGGGTGAATGCCGAAAGTTTGATGACGGTCGGGTTCATGCCTAATGCACGGCAGGCGATTTCATCTTCGCGCAGCGCTTCCCACGCACGGCCGATTGGCATGCGCAGCAGACGGTTGATCACGAACAGTGCGGCCAGTGCCAGCAACAGCGCCACCAGGTACAGGAACACCACTTTGCTCACCGGGTTGTAATCCAGCCCGAAGTACTCGTGGAAAGTCTGCATGCCTTCGGCTGCGGTGCGGTCGAACGTCAGCCCGAAGAACGTTGGCTTGGGAATGCTGCTGATGCCATTGGGCCCGCCGGTGATATCGGTGAGGTTACGCAGGAACAGGCGGATGATTTCACCGAAGCCCAAGGTCACGATCGCCAGATAGTCACCGCGCAAGCGCAGTACCGGGAAGCCCAGCAGGAAGCCAAATGTGGCCGCCGCCATGCCGGCCAGTGGCAGGCAGATCCAGAAGCCCCAGCCCAGGTAATGCGAGAGCAGCGCGTAGGTGTAGGCACCCACCGCGTAGAAACCCACATAGCCCAGGTCGAGCAAGCCGGCCAGACCCACCACAATGTTCAGGCCCAGGCCCAGCAACACGTAGATCAGGATCAGCGTTGCGATATCCACCGCACCCCGGGAACCGAAGAACGGCCAGATCAACGCGGCCACGATCAGGCCGATGATGATGTAGCGCTGGGTGCGCGGCAGGGTCAGGAACTGGCTGACCTTGGGCGAAACCAACGGCCCACGGTTGGACTTGAGGAGTGCCCCGACCTGCTGGGTGAACAGCACGCGCAGGAACATCAGCACCGAGCACAGGGCAATGATGGTCAATGTCACCGGGCCGGTGCCATGCACTTCGAGGTTGATCCCGACAATGCTCAGTTTGAGCCCGAGTACCGGAAAGGCCACGGCCCACACCAGCAAGGCGCTGAAAAACGCCGATTTAAGATATCTGCTCATACTTTCTCAACCTCCGGACGGCCCAGAATGCCGGTCGGCCGGAACAACAGCACCAGAACCAATAGACCGAATGCCACCACGTCCTTGTACTGGTCACCGAACACATCGGCGCCAAAGGCTTCCGCCACCCCCAGCACCAGCCCGCCGAGCATCGCACCCGGAATGCTGCCGATGCCGCCCAATACCGCTGCGGTGAAAGCCTTGAGGCCCACCAGGAAACCGGCGTTGGGGTTGATCACGCCATACTGCATGCTCAGCAATACAGCGGCGACAGCCGCCAGTGCGGCACCGATGACGAAGGTCAGGGCGATGATGTTGTTGGTGTTGATGCCCAACAGGTTGGCCATCTTGATGTCTTCGGCGCAGGCCCGGCAGGCGCGCCCCAGACGGGAGCGGGAGATGAACAGGGTCAGGCCGAGCATTGCCACCAGGGTGACGACGAAGACCAGGACCTGCATGTAGGAAATCAGCACTTCTTGTGCGCCACCTGGGCCGAAGGAGAAGCTCCCCGGGATCAGGTTGGGAATGGATTTGTCCTTGGAATCCTGGGACAGCAATACGGTGTTCTGCAGGAAAATCGACATGCCGATCGCAGAGATCAGCGGGATCAAGCGGTTGCTGCCACGCAAGGGGCGGTACGCCACGCGTTCGATACTGTAGCCATAGGCACTGGTTACGACGATGGACGCCAGGAACGCAGCGGTCATCAACAGCGGCAGGGAGTGGATACCCATCATGGCCAGCCCGGCAAGGGCGATGAAGGCCACGTAGGAACCAATCATGTACACCTCGCCATGGGCGAAGTTAATCATTCCAATGATGCCGTAAACCATTGTGTAGCCAATGGCTATCAAGGCATAGGTGCTGCCAACGGTCATGCCGTTAACCAGCGTTTGGAAAAAATGATAGATCTCAGGCATTACAGCGCTCCTAAAAACCCGATACGCATTTCACTGGTGGAGTCAATTTCCGGCTCGGTGCCCTGTTCTGTGATCAGGTTGCACAAAGCGTTTGCCAGCGAACCGCTGGTGACGGTTTTAAGATTTTCAGGTGAACCCACTCCCGGATCGCGGGTGACAGGCCCATAAACCTCGTAAAACAAAGCCCACTGCTTGCACAGTGGGCTTGTTGACCAGTAACGCCTGGCTTACTGAGGGGAAACTTCGGTTTTTGGTTTGCCGAAGTGCCACTCGTAGACCACGAACTTGAAGTCCTTCAGGTCGCCCTTGGCGTCGAAGCTCAGGTCGCCGGTTGGGGTCTTGAAGGTACCGGCGTGAATGGCAGCAGCCACTTTTGCGGTGTCTTCGCTCTTCGCGGCAGCGATACCGCCGGCGATCACTTCAACAGCCGAGTAGGCCGGGAACACGAACGGACCGGTTGGGTCCTGCTTGTTCTTGGCGAACTCTTCAACGATTGCCTTGTTGGCAGGATCGGTGTCGAACGACTTCGGCAGGGTAACCAGCAGGCCTTCGGAAGCGCCTTGGGCGATTTGCGAGATGGAGTCGTTGCCGACGCCTTCCGGACCCATGAACTTGGCGTTCACGCCTTTTTCCTTGGCTTGGCGCAGGATCAGGCCCAGCTCAGGGTGGTAGCCGCCGTAGTAGACGAAGTCGACGTTGGCTTGCTTGAGCTTCTGAATCAGCGAGCCGAAGTCTTTGTCGCCAGCGTTGATGCCTTCGAAGAGGGCAACTTTCACGCCTTTCTTCTCGAGGGTCTGCTTGACGGCGGTGGCGATGCCCTCACCGTACTGCTGCTTGTCGTGGATAACGGCTACGACTTTCGGCTTCACGTGGTCGGCGATGTAGTTGCCGGCGGCAGGGCCCTGGGCGCTGTCCAGGCCGATGGTACGGAAGATCAGCTTGTAGCCACGGGAAGTGATTTCCGGGCTGGTGGCTGCCGGGGTGATCATGATCACGCCTTCGTCTTCGTAGATGTCGGATGCTGGCTGAGTGGAGCTGGAGCAAAGGTGACCGACCACGAACTTGACGCCGTCGTTGACCACTTTGTTGGCTACGGCCACGGCTTGTTTTGGATCGCAAGCGTCGTCGTATTCTTTGGCTTCGAGCATTTTGCCATCGACGCCGCCCTTGGCGTTGATGTCGGCGATAGCCTGTTTGGCGCCCATGAACTGCATGTCGCCGTATTGGGTCACAGGGCCGGTTTTAGGGCCGGCAATACCGATCTTGATGGTGTCAGCTGCGAACGAATGGCTGGCAACCCCGGCCAGGACCATAGCGGCAAACAGTTTGGAAATCTGCTTAGTAGCCTTATTCATAGTGCTCCACTCTTACTGTTGTATTTTTTATAGTTCTAGCGGCCTTGTGAGCTGCAGAACCGGATCAGATATCTCGGATATCCCCCGGCAGCGGCCTGGCAACTGTACCGGTACAGTGTAGAGCGCCGGTTGATCGCTTGAAAAGCTGGCTGCTAGGGGCAAAACCCGGGTGTGTCGCTTAAATGAAAGAAAAAGACAGAATTGCGGCGGGGTGATGCCAGAGTTTCGGGCAATCCTTGGTTTTCCTGACACTTTCGTTCGGTGCTTCATTTGCAACTGGGTTTTTCTGCCTGGTGCTCGACGGTATGATTGCGCCGATTTTTTCTTCAGGTGAACTCCCATGACGCAAGAACCTAGCACCCTCTATGCCAAGCTGCTTGGTGAAACCGCCGAAATTTCCTGGAAGGAGCTTGAGCCGTTCTTTGCCAAGGGTGCCCTATTGTGGGTCGACGCCGGGCTGGATTTGATCGCGGCCGCTGAGGGTATGGCTGAGGATAACCGTGAGAAAGTCGCTGCCTGGCTGGCTGCGGGGAGTCTTGGCGAGGTGTCTGCGACGCGGGCATTGGACCTGGTTGAGCGGGATCCTAGCTTGTGGGCGGTGGTGGTTTCGCCGTGGATTCTGATCCAGGAAAGGGCGGGGTAGGAAATCGCTGCGCGAAAATGGTGCGTGATTTTTCAGGGTTTTAGTGTGTAGCGGGGTAACTGCATTTGCGGTGATGGCACGTTGCCGTAGAGAAAGGTCACAGGCGGGGGTTACGTGCGCGTCATGGGAACAGTTTTGTTCGCGGCGGAATGCGGGGGGAATTGTTTCTGGGTGTGAGTTTTTGGAGTACATATCCGTTATTTCGGTAACGGCTACTTAGGGTTCCGCTCTTACAGCGGGTCACTTTTGGCAAACG